>NZ_JBSXOQ010000110.1:0-10230 GCF_056859495.1 Sphingobium sp. L-44
TGTGACGTGTGGTAACTCCACCTTACCGATGAGCCCGGTGGCCACCGAGTTCGAAATCGCATGGGGTTGGGCATGCCCAACCCCATGCGATCACCTCAATCTACACCGGAAATTACACCACGAGCGCGGACGCTAACGCCGCTGCCGCGGATCGGTCCGTTTCAGGATCGGCTGGATGTGCTGCTGGAAGAGAACGAGTTACGGGGGCGGCGTGACCGGCTTCGGATGACCCGTATCCACGACCTTCTGGTGCGTGAGGGTTTCGAGGGCTCTCACGATGCCGTGCGCCGCTATGCGGCGCGGTGGAAGATCGAGCGGCGCAGGGATGTCGGCGACGGGACGACGGCCTTTATTCCGATGCTGTTCCAGCCCGGCGAGGCCTACCAGTTCGACTGGAGCCACGAGGATGTCGAGATCGCCGGCAAGCCGATGCGGGTAAAGGTCGCGCACATGCGGCTGTGCGCGTCGCGGGCTGTGTATGTCCGGGCCTATCCACGCGAGACCCAAGAGACGCTGTTCGACGCGCATGCGCGCGGCTTTGCCTTCTTCGGCGGCGTGCCCAGGCGCGGCATCTACGATAATATGAAGACGGCGGTGACGAGCGTGTTCACCGGCAAGGACCGGGTGTTCAACCGGCGGTTCCTGATCATGGCCGACCATTACATGGTCGAGCCCACGGCGTGCTCGCCAGCGGCGGGATGGGAGAAGGGTCAGGTCGAGAACCAGGTGCAGACGATCCGAGGGCGTTTCTTCCAGCCCCGTCTGCGGTTCGCCAGCCTTGAGGAGCTCAATGGCTGGCTGGAAGCTGAGTGCCGGCGCTGGGCCGAACGACAGGCGCATCATGAGCAAAGCGAACAGACCGTGGCGCAGATGCTGGAGATCGAACGCCCTGCAATACAGTCGATGCTGGGGCCGTTCGACGACTTCAACGAGAGCGAGCGCGGCGTGTCGGGCACCTGCCTGATCAGCTACGATCGCAACCGATACTCGGTCCTCCCGACGGTGGCGCGGCGCACGGTGAAGGTTCGGGCCTATGCCGACCGCATTGTCGTGCGATGCGGCGATGAGGTCGTCGCCGAGCATCCCCGCTTCTTCGGGCGGAACCGCACCATCTATGATCCCTGGCACTATCTGCCGGTGCTGGCCCGCAAGCCCGGCGCTTTACGCAACGGCGCTCCCTTCCAGGACTGGGAGTTGCCGCCAGCGCTCGCCCGATTACGACGCAAGCTGGGCAACGGCGATGATGCCGATCGGCGGTTCGTGCGCGTGCTGGCGGCCGTGCTGACCGACGGCCTGGAACTCGTCGAGGCCGCCGTGCGGGAGGCGCTGGCGACCGGCACGGCGAGCGACGATCTGATCCTCAATATCCTGGCACGGCGCCGCGAACCGCCGCGACCGCTGACGATCGTCACTTCTGAGGACAACGCCCTGCGGCATCCGCCGATCGCCGACTGTTCCCGTTACGACCAACTGAGGAACTTCCATGCAGCGGCATGACATGATCGACGCGATGCGCGGACTTGGACTCAAAGGGATGGCCGGCGCGTTCGATGAGGCCGTCACCACTGGGCTTCAGCGCCAGCGCACGACGATGGAGATACTGACCGATCTGCTGCGCGCGGAGGCAACGCACCGCCACGCCGCCTCGATCCGATACCGGATGGCGGCCGCCAAGCTGCCGGTGGTGAAGGACCTCGATGCCTTCCACTTCGAGGGGACACCGATCAACGAGGGGCTGGTCCGTTCGCTGCACAGCGGCGCGTTCCTGCCCGCATGGCGCAATGTCGTCCTGGTCGGCGGCACCGGCACCGGCAAGACCCACCTAGCCATCGCCATCACCGCCAATGTCGTTCGCGCCGGGGCGCGGGGGCGTTACTTCAACACGGTCGATCTGGTAACCCGCCTCGAAGAGTAGGCCCGGATCGGCAAGAGCGGCGCGCTTGCCTCCCAGCTCTCCCGGCTCGATCTCGTGGTTCTGGACGAGCTTGGCTATCTGCCGTTCGCCCGTTCAGGCGGGCAGTTCTGCTCCATCTGGTTAGCAAGCTTTACGAGCAAACCAGCGTCGTCATCACCACCAATCTGGCGTTCGGGGAATGGCCCACCGTGTTCGGCGATCCCAAGATGACCACCGCTCTCCTCGACCGCGTCACGCATCATTGCGACATCATCGAGACCGGCAATGACAGCTGGCGCTTTAAGAACCGAAAGTGATCTCCGCTGCACGCCGGGATTAAGATGCTTTGCGCTGCGCGCGCCTCCGGTCGGGCTGCGCCCTCCCTACGCCGCGCGCAGCGCAAGGCGCGTTCCTCGACCGTCGTGCCATCTTTGAAAGGGGGTCCCTTTTGCGCGCCGATCGGGGGTCCCGTTTCGACGCCGATTGACAGCGCGGATCCTGAAGCTTGACCGGTGCGGTGCCCATAGCTTGTTGGGCCAGGGTAGGAGCGGCAGTAGCCGCAAGGCCGATAGCGGTTCCACCGATAACCCCGCGCCGTGTCGCTCCATATTCCGTCATAGCAATCTCCTTCGTTGCGAACGTAACGGATGGATCGCCATTCAGTTCGCTGCACTGCACAAAAGACCGTTTTACAGTTCGCCGCTCACTTAGCGCGACGTAATCGCCTGTTGTTTGCGGCAACTTTGCTTCGGTAATGTCTAAGGACGCCGCGCGTGTTGGTGAGTGGCGTTGTCCCCAGCATTCCTGTCATTATTTTGTTTTGCAACTCGATCATCGCGCGGACTTTCTCGCTTACCATAAGTTCGGCTTCAGCGTTTGCTTCGGCGCCACCCGTTGCCAACCGGGCAATCCGCATCGTCATCACAGTGCTGGCTTCCGCGCCCAGCATCCAGAAATCAAATCCTGCTTGCATCCATGCGTCATAGCTTTTGATCATAGACTGGCTCCTTGGTCAGCATATCTATCTCGAACGCCGGATCGTCTTTTGTGACCCATTGAAGCGGTTCGATGCGTGACGCAGCCATCTCGGCATCTGTCGGCAAACGCAGCAGCTCCAGCCTGTCGCCGGTCCAGCCCACTAAACCGATATGGGCAAAGGCCTGAAGCCACCCTTCCATCGGCCACTTTTCCCAGCGTGCGTGAAACTCACGCGCATTACGCACAATATCGGCTACATGCTGGACCGGCGGCTCGTAGCTGTCGTGATATTGATGACAGGCAATAGCTTCTCCCACGAATAACAGCTTCAGACCTCTCCGAGCCGCCCTGAAGCCGAAATCTGTGTCCTCGGCGCCATAGCCGGTAAACCCTTCGTCGAAGCCACCCAGCATCTCAAAGGTCGATCGGCGCAGTGCGAATGCGAGCGACCAGAACAGCCCGGCATTGGTTTCTTCTCGCACGCCCGTTTGCGGAAATGAGCGGACCGGATGCGCCCGGCCACGCCCCAGCAAGTCTGCCTCATTCCACGAACCACGCGCATCATCTGGTCCAAGATAACGAATGTCTGCGCAGAGAAGGGAATCATGCTCGCTGAGCGTATCGGCCAGAAGACCGATACAATGCCGCATGGGGATGCAATCGACATCCAGAAATACGAGTTTGTTATGGCTGGCGAGCGAAGCGGCGCGGTTACGGGCCGCTGCCAGTGGCAGACCGTTGGTCTCGAACCGATCGATATGCACGTGGAATTGAGCCGATGGGAACGCAACCGGATCATCGCTCATATCGACGATGATTAGCTCATCAGGTTGATGGTCGCTTCGACGCAAACCCTCCACCAGCTGTGACAGATGAGCGCTGCGATTGCGGACAATCGTGAGAACGGAAACGCCCATCAGCGACGCTTCCACAAGTCGAGCCGGTACTTATCCTTGCGCTCGGACAGTTCCACCTCAAAATCCAAGCCTAGCTCTGTCCATAGGGCTTCAACCGCCTCATCCCCGCTATGGGGATAATCAGTCTCGCCGGTATAATGAACGAGGATCACGCGACCGCCAGGAGCTACGTGATCGCGCAGCCATTCGCTTGCGCGGTCCAGGTCCACAAGGCCCCAATAATAGGCGACTTCCGACAGAACCACGAGATCGAAAGCCTCAACATCCGGCGTCTCCTGCGGAAATGCCATCTGGGCGAGCGTCACACCGGGACGATCGCCCACCCGCTCGCGCGCTTTCGTAAGTGCCTTGGTGCTGATGTCGATCGCCAGCAGGCTATCGCACATGGGCGCCAAATGGCTGGTCAGCACACCATGCGCGCAGCCGATCTCTAATGCATGGGCATAGCGGCGATCTGCCAGCACATCATGGGTATGCGCGAATTTGGCCGCCTCGTAATCGCTTGAGGCCAAATTCCATGGATCATCGTCTGAGCCAAATATGTCGTCAAAATATTTGGCTGTCAGGCTTGTGCCGGTCATCGGCGGTCCTTCCTCACTGTCAGTATGTCCCGTGCCGGCATGCGCAGCTTCTCGCGCGGCAGCCGGAAACCATCGCCCATGACCGGCGACATCTGGCTACGATGGGCAAGAAGGGCGTGCCGCCGCCGCCCGACAGGCATCGCAGGCGTGGCGATCCGCCGCGCAAGCCGGGGCGGATCACTCCAAACATGATAGGCAAACAGCGAGACTGGGCGCTTTGCCCTGCGCGAAGCGGCCTCGGCAAGCCGGTAGGCCGCGACATGATCGCAATGTGCCTCGCTATGATCGGATACAGCGATCGCATCGATCCGGCGCCAGCGGATGAAAGCAGCAAGGCGATCAGCGTCACGTGCAAAGGCTTTGCTATCGGTAGGGTAGGGGTGAGCATCGCGCCACCCCATCCATATCTTCGGGATCGCGGCGGCTTTGATCCTACCAAGGGCGTGACCGGCTTCCCTGCGCCGGGTCATCGCAATGCGCGGCGTACCTTCAGGATGTGATCCCATTCCGTCGGTAAGGAAAACGATACCGCCCAATCGATCGCTGGCAGCACAATGCGCAATCAGTGCGCCAGCCCCAAGCGTCTCGTCGTCAGGATGGGGTGCCAGCACAAGCCAGCGCGCTTGCGACCAGCAGCTCCGCATCAAGGGTTCGGCTGTCACCACAGACGGTCGCCATCATTCCAGATGTCATGGTCGAGCAGTGCCTTGGCGGCTTCATCGCGAGCATGATCTGGGCCGGCCTGCCGCAAATAGAGGGATAGGTCGCGGATGATCTTGTCGGCGCGCTGTCCGTCAAAGGCGCTTTGTGTACCCAAAATCCGGGCTGCGGCCTCCATGACGGTGAACCCGGCATTTTCGACGATACCGCGGGTCAGCCGGGCGATCGCGACGGCGTCGTCATGACCCGATGCAAAACGCTGCGCGGCCTCAGCTACCCAGAAGCCGGCGGTTCGCACCGCAACGACTGCATCCGCAAACCGGGCACGCTGGATCGGATCCTCGCGCGCGGGGTCGCGCATGGCGCGGCGGATTTCCGCGACAAGCGCCTCGATCCCGCCCAGCTGGGCCGCACAAAAGCGCCAGGCGCCAGCGGTGAAACGGGGATCGCGATCATAGTCACCCGGCTCACCCAGCAGCATGAGAGACTCAACCGCCATACCTTCCAGGCAATAGCGTCCACTCACGCTTGCGCGCATCCCACGCACACGCCATCCCGACAGGTCAGTGCGGGTTTTGTCATTGGCAGGCACAATGGCTAGACGACGTGCCTGCCCCTCGCTGGCGGCCGTGACAAGCGCATAGTCGAGCCCGCCAGCGCCGCTAGCAAACATCTTTTCCCCAAGAAGTGAAGGAGTAGCTTCTGATGTCAGTCGAACGCCAGGAGGGGGCTCGGTCGCCCAAACTCCGAACCATGCCCCCCGATCGAGGACATTTGTCAGCCAACGATGCTGATCGGGCGTCCCATACCAGTCGAACAGCGACATTGCATTGACATGGCCCTCATACAGGCGGCCAATGCTGAGATCGCCGCGACCGATTTGGCGTAAGGCCTGCGCCATCGCGCGGGAGCGATCACTATCATTCTCGAAGGCTTCGCCTCCAGACGCCTTTGGCGCAAACCAGCGATGATGTCCACTTTGGATCAGGGCCGACATGCTTTCGGTCGGGAAGTTGGGTGCCGCATCATAGCGCGCGCCAAGCGTCGCCAATCGAGCGACTATATCGATCGTTCCAGGGGCCTGTTTCTCAATATCGGCGATCACGCGGTACGGCTCCTGTGTGACGATGGTGCGGCGGTTAGGTCATGCAACCAGCGGGCGGCGGCTTCCGCCCCGCCTTCGTCTGTCAGGCAGACAGGCCAGTGCTCGGCCTGATTGATCGCCAGATCGATCAGGCCTGTCCAATCGCTTGCCTGGGGCCAGTCAAAGCGCACGATAGCGCCGCCTACTGCCGCCAGCCTTCTTGCCTTTGATACCTGCTCGTTGAACGGGCGATGCTCGGGCAGGCAGATGAATGGACGGCGCGCCGCCAATACGGCGCTGACGACTCCGTCTCCGGCGGCGCCGATGACCACCGCTGCGGCCGCGATCTGCGCATCGGCGTCATCGACCCATCCACGCAGTTCGAGATTATCCGGCAGCGAGCTAGGCACAGTACAGGGACCGATGATGCGGAACTGCCGCTCAGGAGTAGATCGGGCAACTTCCGCCAACCTTTCACCGTCAGAAATGCCGCCTCCGCGCCCCAGGACGATCAGTATGTCTCCATCGCGTCCATTCTGACTAATTGACGCGGGCCGGATGATGCCGGGAGCGTAAAAGGTCTTTTCCCGGACCCATGTCGGGATGTCGTCATCGTCCAAGGCTTCGTGGAAAGGAGCAAGAAGAGCAGTCGCACCGCGAAAGGCATCGAGATGCGCAGTATCGAGCCGAGTGCCACTCAAGCGGACATAGATCGTGGGCACCGATGCGAGGCGGGCCAGCATAGCCACTTCAGCTGATACATCGACCACCATCAGGCTTGGCCGCGACTGTGCTATCCACAGCGCCATCATGGCTGTGCGCTGCCGAATGCCTTCGTGATCCAGCGGTGCATAATGCAGCGACGAAGGCCGCTCGGCATGGTCAATCCCAGCGAATCCTTCATTTAGCCGGTCATCGGGGAGGTCGAGGAATGGGAGATTTCCGGTCTTGCCTGTCAGCCCGGTCCCTAGCAGAGTGATACCGCCCAGCGACTGACCAATCGCGATCGCTCGCTGTCGATGGCCGTCGCCATGATGGTGGACATAATAGCCGATAGGGCGGCTCACGGGGCCACTACCAGCTCTGGAAGCAGCATATCGCAGGGCATCGGCGGCAAGGCACGTTCGGCCTTTATATAAGCCTCTACGCTCATGTCACGCCTGGCCTGAAGCCGCCATCGTGCGCGTTCCTCCCAGTGCGATAAGCTAGGGACGGAAGGTATGTCCCCGAATGCCGCGCAGTCTATCCACCGCTGCATGTCGGCCGCCATGCCGCCATCGGCGCGGCCCACGGTACGGGATGATGCGCGGGTCCATACCGCATTGGGGTGAATGAGCTTGCCGCCGGCCTCGATTGCCGCTTCTACCAAGGCACGATCCTCGCCGGTGGGGAGGAGCGGAACACCGCCTGCACGAAGGTATAGATCGGCTGATAAGGCTAGGCTCGCTCCGGTGTGATCGCCATGCCGGGGCGGCATATCCCATTCGACCGGATCGATCGCATCTTCGATCGCGCGCACGGCCTGCCAATAGGCATCGAAGCGGCCGCGAAGAGCGAAGATTGCCGGCGCCTCAGCGGCCTCCAGTTCGTCCAGTTCGATCCGTCCGCCAATGATCCGATCCGGTATGAAATGCGCGAGGTTGGCCTCCACCCAATCTGCCGGAGGCCGGCAATCCGCATCTGTCGAAATCAGCAAACCGCCAGAGCCGACTATTTCAGCGCCAAGATCCATCGCGGCACGGCGAGCTGAACCCGCATGAGCTAGGGCAGGTTCGAAATTTCGCTCGATGATTTCAAGCATGAAGGGAGCGCGGAAGCGTAATGCGGCGTCAACGGCAGCGGCGCGAGTGGTATCCTTGGTGTTATTAACGCAGAGTGCGACGGCAAACGGGGTTTGGGTCGTTTGCTGGGTCAAAGCTTCGATTAGACGACCGATATGCTCGGCTTCGTTGCGTGCAGGTACGCATACACAGGCCTTCGGTGTCATGCGAAATTGGCAACAAGCGGGAGGGCCACGTCCGGTTCATTGGCGATAGCCACCGGCGCTACGGCAAGCTGCCGATAGAGAGCCTCATATTCGTCGACCATGCGCTGCGCATCGCAGTATTGCTCAGCATGGGCCCTGCAGGCGCTGCGATCGAGCACCGACGCTGCAAGCGCTGCCGATGCGAGAGACGCCACATCATCCGGCTCGGCAATGACACCACAATCAGGACTTAGCAGCGCGGGGACACCGCCACGCCGGAAAGCAGCAACCGGCGTACCGCAGGCCAGCGCTTCAGCTACAACCAGACCATAAGGCTCCTCCCAGCGCGGCGTGCAAAGCGCGGCGATCGCACCTCCAACAAGCTGGGAAAGCTCACGGTGGGAAAGATGCCCGACATGCTGGACATCGCCCCCCAGTCGGGGGGCGATGGCTTCATCGAAATAGCTCTGGTTCGAGATCGGCCCTGCGATCCGCAGAGGCAGCCCAGCCAATCGGGCAGCATCGATCGCATAATCCAGCCCCTTTTCTGGGACGATCCGGCCATACCAGACCAGATACGGTTCTGTGTTGGCGACAGGCTGATACGGAAAATGGGTGAGGTCAATGCCGTTGGGAATAACCTGATCGGTATGCGCAACATGGCCCCACATTTCGGCCGTTGCCTCAGAAACGGCCACATAAATCATCGGACCGCGATTAAGCCGCACCCCGCTCTCCAGCCAGCAGAAGGGCGGCGTATGGAGCGTGGTCACGACAGGCGTAGTCAGAGTGTCAGCCATGCTAACAGGCAGATAATGAAGGGAGTTGTTGTGGATGACATCGAACGAGCGAGATCGCAGTTCGGTCATCAGCCCAAGATAGGCATGGTGTTCGCGGAAGAAAGCAACATCGTTAGCCTCGTCAATGCCAGTTTCGAGGAGTGAGGTTTCATCGCAGATTGCCTCGACGCCAAGCGCTGGGTCGGAGCGGGTAGATGCAAAAAGCGTGACATCATGTCCACGTTCGCGAAGGGATCGCGCGAGCATGTGGGTGTGCATCTCAAGCCCGCCCGCGAACGGCTCGGAAATAGGATATTTCAGGTGAGCGATGATTGCTATGCGCATTTTGCCTCCCTGACACGATGTGCAAGAAGAGCCATCAGTCTGTTGCTTAACGTTGCTAGCGGCTAAACTTTCCCATCCCGACCAGGTCGGAACGAATAAATCTGATTGATAAAAATCATACGTCACAGCTTCTGCAGCAGCCATGGCACCATATTACTATGAAGCCTCGGTGCGCCCTGCTGGCGGGTAGTGGCGGGCCTGATATTTTTCTAATTTCCAATTCCAGAAGAACAGTTTCAACTACCCTTCGCCGCTTTGATCGCGCCCCTGTTTCAAAGCGCTTTCTCCAGCCTCGAGAAGGCTGCGCCCTGTCGCTACAGCGGCTTCAGCCGTCAATGTGATCGCTATACCATCGGGTCCGTCCAAGACGACATAGCCGTCTTCAACTGTAGCGACGCCCGCATCGGCAAATGGTTCGACAGCTGGATTATCATGCATGGGCGATCTCCATCGCAGGTTATTGGGTTGATGGGCTCTGGCCCAAATACAAATAATGAGGATCAAAATCCCCGCGACGCGCCAGCGCTTCGCGGTCGCTGATCTCGACCAATGAGGCGCGCATGTTGCAAAGGCCAGCCTCGCGAAGCTGACGGAACGCTCTATTGGTGTGAACGGTCGTCAGGCCGCAGATTTCCGCGATATCGCTTTGGGTCAGACCAAGCGCAAAACGGTGGCCATCGGACAGCTTGACGGCTTCCAAACGAGCATTGGTCTCACTCAGAAAATGCGCAATACGGCCTACAGCGTCGAGGCGACCAAGGCGGAAGAGCCAGGCGCGATGCAAAGCCGCGTCGATCAAGGTTGAAAACCAGAGCTTACGGGCCAGGTCAGGTCTTGGATCCAGAATATCTTTGAGCGCACTGTGCGGAACAATGGCTATTGAAGAAGCTGGACACCTCGAAGAACCGTCTGATTTCGGCATGATGGCGGCTTGAAGGCTCAAGAGGGAAGTATGAGCCTTGGTTTCGGGGTCTGATCTGCTGATTTTCGTCGGTGCGGCGCCTTCACAGGCCGTCTTTGGCGTCA
>NZ_JBSXOQ010000111.1:0-8879 GCF_056859495.1 Sphingobium sp. L-44
ACATGCAGATCGAGGGCATGGCCGCCCTTGCCACACCCATAACCGAGGAGGTTCAGCCGCTACAGATTACACCCAAGGCCGCCTGAAAATGCAGCCCGATGGCCAGCACCGAAATTACACCACATTGACGGACGTGACCGCAGCGGCTGAACCTTGAGTCGATAATCAAATGCGCCTTCCGGCGCCCGGATCGCCTTGCGGATTACCTTCCGCGACACATGCAGATCACGCGCGATCGCCTTGATCGCCTTCCCGCCGGCATACTCACGCCGGATACGAACCACTGTCTCCAAAACCAACATCCCGATCTCGCCGCATGAACTTCCACGCGACTGTGTAAGCTATCGAAATGAGGGGTCCCTTTTAGACGCCGATCACACAGTTGTCTCAGTGCAGAGCGTTGGGGAAGATGTCCAAATCCTGCTGCGCTCACGCTGTATTTTTGCGGTTTGCCCTGACTGCGGGCGACCATTTCGGCGGGTTCAAAGCCGATATGTGCGCCGGCCATCGGATCTTCCCCTTGGTGGTCGTCGCGCCGTTCTGAAGATTCTGACGCGCCGCTTTTGGTGCGACACTGTCGTTTGCAGGCGACGCATTTTCTGCGAGCAGTTCGATGAAGGCGTTTTAGCTCGGTATGCTCGGCGAACTCAGCGACTTGAAACAATTGTTCACTACCTTGGGCTGGCGCTCGGCGGCAGGCCTGGGGCCGCTTTTGCCAATCGCCTCATGATGCCGGTTAGCAAGGATACCTTGCTGCGGGTGGTACGTCGGCGGGTCATTGAACAGAATAAGGAGCTGCATGTCATCGGTATTGATGATTTCGCCTTCCGGCGGGGCCAGACCTACGGGACGATCGTCTGTGATCTGGAGCGCCGGACACCTGTCACCCTATTACCGGACCGCGCACTGGAAACGTCGCGCGCCTGGCTTGCCAAGCGCCCGTCCATATCGATAGTCGCCCGCGATCGAGGCGGTGGCTATGGTGAAGCGATAGCCAGAGGGCTCCCTGATGCCGAGCAGGTTGCCGATCGTTGGCATCTCATGGAGAACTCGAGCCGAGCGTTTCTGGATGCCGTCAGCAAGTCCATGTGGCAGATAAGGCAGGCGGTCGGTAGCACTGTCGTCGATCCCAGGCTGCTCACCTATGCCGAAAAGCTACAGTATGAAGGCTACCTCCGCCGGCAGGAAACCAATGATGCCGTCCGGGAACTGGCGAAAAATGGAACGTCCATCCGGCAGATTGTTCGGCAGACCGGCCATAGCCGAAAGCTCGTTCGCGATGTTTTGCGCGGTCAGCGAATGGACGTATTCCGCACCCGACCCAGCTTCCTGGACAGTTGGCTGCCATGGCTGAACCACCGATGGGATAACGGCACCCGCAATGCCCTGGCGCTCTGGCGCGAGATGCGCGCGGAAGGTTTTGTCGGCCAGAGTGGTGTTGTCTCACAATGGGCCCAACGGCGGCGTCTCGCCGAAAAGGCCAATCAAAGTGGCCTCGCACGCACGCCCTCGGCGCGTGTCCTTGCGCGCCTTATGACATCGGCGTGGGATGGACTTGCCAAATCCGAAGCGATCCTGGTGGTGGTAATCGAGGAGAACGTCCCTGAACTGGTAGCGGCGCGCAAGGCAATTGGGGGGCGTCACATAAAACGGGCACAGATAGACGCTAACGCCTGAAGGCGTCGGAAAACACCTGATTTTCGGTGCTGACTGCCCTTCAGTGGACGTGGTCCGTCGATATTATGAGGCTAACCATCGCTCGCTGTTGGGCGACGTCGCACATTTTCTGCATATTGAATTTTGATTATCGGGAGAACCATATGAGGTGTCTTGCCACAAGCAGCGCGGTGAGCGCCGCTCTGCTTCTTTTCAATCAGTCGGCACAGGCTCAATATGCGCCCGTCGATCCAATGCCAATGGGGCAAACGGCGACCAGTACGATGGCGAATAAACTGTCTGGCGACATCGCCAACGGGAACTCGCGGTCCAATTCGGTATCGGCCCGATGTCTTGCTGATTCTGGTCCGGGACCGGAGAGGCGCGCGATGGAAGCCGAATATAAGCGCCGGTTAGCTGCAAAGGGAACCGCGAATGCGAATGCATGGCGGGCCGAACATGGTCGCCGCTATCGTGCGGCTCTCGTTGCAGCAGGGAAGTGCAAATAGTTAACCGATTTTGCCTGCTATTCCGGTAGGCGGCAATCACCTGTTTGTCGCACATAGTTGGAACGACCGGCCTTGGCCGATAGCCGCCTGTCAGGTCGGGAGTAGGAAATTGCGATAGTTGCCGCTCCCGCTCGTCAGGGGGCCGCGTCATAGAGCCATTGGGCTCGGCTCCCCCCAAAACGGGCCGATGCTGACTCGATCTGCCATTCGAGCATTACGCCGTTATCGTAATTTCTCTCCTTTGATGTTTCCGGTTAAAACACCTTGAAATAACGCCATCGATTGAACAGATCTAATATTTACTTTACGAAGCTCGCAACATCACTCATTTTACCTCACTGTAATCATCTACTACATAGAGAATTTGTTGAATGTTTTTCTCGATGATTTCATGGCGAGCATCGTCATCAACGACGGTGCGAGGGGCAAAACTGGGGTTAGCGTTGATTGATATGCATGATAAAGATCAGGCTTCCCAGAGTAGATGCATGAGGAGGGATAATTGTCGCTATCGACCTCGTTATGCCAACTGCCGCAGCGACGATCGATCATGTGGAGATCGAGGAAGTCCCAGAACCTACGATACCAGGTTTCGTAGCTACGACGCCCGGTACGTTTGAGCAGTGCGGCGGCGGCGGTCACTGCCTCTGCTTGCACCCAATGTGGGCGGTTGCTCACGGAAGGTTCGTCCTTCGAATCGACGGTATAGAGAATGCCCGGCTTACCGTTACGCGCCCAGCCAGTGGTGACACCCGCGTCGAATAGGCCGATCGCGTCTGTGAGCAGCCAGTCTGGCGCTACCTCTCCGGCTCGGAGCAGCGCGGCTTCGAGTTTGAGCAATAGGTGGGACCATTCAAGGAAATGCCCTGGGGTCTGGCCATAAGGTCGCAGATCATTGCAAATGTCGTCCGCATTATAGTCGAGGATCGGGGCCCAGTTCCGGTCGAAATGCTCCAGCAAGCGGTAGTTACGCTGACTGGCGAGATCATGCACGATGCGCGTGACGATACGCAACGCCCGTTCACGCCAGACGGGCGCATCCAGAACGTCGGCAAGAGCCATTGCCATCTCGGTCGAGTGCATGTTGCTGTTTGCGCCGCGATAGTCCTCCTCGTCACTCCAGTCGGCGGCGAAACTTTCGCGCATGGCACCTTCCTCGTCGGACCAGAAGCGATCTTCGAGCACTGGTAAAACATGCGCCATAAGCGTATCTGCGCCCTTGGCCTCTGCGACAATCGCTGACGAAGCCGCAAGCCCGACGAAAGCATGGACATAAGCCAGCTTGCGTCCCCCCGTGTCGCCTTCCATCGGAAGCCAACCGCCGTGCCGTTCGTCGCGCAGCGGCCCAAGCAACGCGGCAATGCCATGCTCGACCAATGGCGCACAGCCGGGCAGGCCTTGAACTGCGCCCAAGGCGTAAGCATGAGTCATCCGCGCGGTCACAATCGTGTCGGCATGCGCGTCATCGGACAGGAAGCCGCGATCATCGAGCGGGGCGAAGCCAGCGTCCACACGCGACTCCTTCGAGAAATCGAGCAACTTCTGCCCCTGTATCTCCAGCCATTGATGGTGAAGAGGGCTACGCAGCCAGCTATCGGATGGCACGGAGAGAGTAGCGAGCATGTCAACCATTGACCGGCATCCCGCCGTTGACGTGAATCGTCTGTCCAGTGATGTACGACGCTTCCTCGCTGGCGAGAAAAACATAGGCGGGTCCGACCTCACTCGGCTGGCCGATACGACCCATCGGCACATCCTTGCCCATGTCCGCAACCATCTGTGGATCAACGGGGCCGAAGCCAGCGGGCTGGATCGCGGTCCAGATCGGTCCTGGCGCGACCTCGTTGACGCGAATACCGCGGGGCGCGAGTTGTTGGGACAATGCGCGTGTAAAGCCCATCATCGCACCTTTCGTGGCAGAATAGGCGACGAGCCGCTTGTTACCGACGAAGCCGTTTACAGATGTGGTGGCGATGATCGAAGCACCTTCGCCAAGGTGTGGCAGAGCAGCACGGCTCATCCGGAACATTGCGTCGACATTGACGCCAAAATGCCATTCCCAATCTGCATCGCTGATCTCGCCGAGTTCATCTGCGGCCTTCTGGATGCCGGCATTATTGACTAGGATGTCGAGCCTGCCGAACGCGGCAACGACTTGCTCGATCGCATTATCGCAGAAAGTTGGCTCGCGCAGGTCTCCTATAACTGCTACCGCCCGTGCGCCTTCGGCCTCAATCGCGCGGATCGCTTCGGCACCGTCATCCGCCTCCTCGGGCAGAAAGGTAATGGCTACACTGGCGCCCTCGCGGGCAAAATGCAGTGCGACGGCACGGCCAATACCGCTGTCGCCGCCGGTAATCAGCGCGCATCTGCCGGCAAGGCGCCCCGAGCCCTTGTAGCTTGCCCGAATATGCTCGGCAGATGGCTCCAGTTCGCTTTCGCGTCCGGGCATGCGGTTCTGAGACTGAGGAGGTATATTGATCATGAAAAGTGTTCTCCGTTCATTTTTGCAACTTCAGTTGAGCGGCGCGGGCGTGAAGCAGGAGCGGCGCACGAAGTAGTAATAACTTCGGGACCGGTCGGGGCACGGTGTCTTTCGGTCGAAGGACAGTCTGGAGGGTAAAACACGCGGCCAGCGCAACGGTTGCATCGCGATGCAACTAAAACTCATCAAGCTAGTTATGAAGTCAAGATACGGGTTTTGGCCGGAGAGCGGAGCACCCGGGCCGACGATAATACATTCAACTAGGAGCCTTTGAATGCGTCTGACTCTCGCAGCGTCGTTGCTGGTGATCGCGGCACCTGTCGCCGCCCAAACGCCGGCTATGAGCCCCACTCATGTACCGCCAATAACGGAAAACGCGGATCCCGCCTTCGGTTCGATCGGGAAGGTGGAGATCGTGGCAAGCCTTCCTGACTTCGATCCGTCCGGCATCGCAGTGATCGGCGGCCGTTTGTTTCTGAGCCAGCCCAAGCAGGATATGGACACTGCCGGTCCGACACTCATCGAGTACCGCGACGGCCGTGCCATGCCTTGGCCTAGTTCAGAAATGGCGATGCCGTCCGCGCGCCCCGCAGCGGATCGGCTAATCTCTGCTCACGGCATTACCGCCGATACGCGCGGCCGGCTGTGGGTTCTCGACAGCGGCAAAGTGAAGGGCAAGCCCTACGAACCTGGTGGGGCAAAAGTAATTGGCTTTAATCCCAACACGGGACACATCATCGCCAAACTGCTGCTGACGGGCTCGATGCTGCCAGACAGCAACATGAACGACCTTCGTGTCGACCTGACACACGGACGGAAGGGCCTGGTTTACATAACTGACAGCTCGGCAAAGGACGCAGCGCTGGTGGTCGTTGACATAGCCACCGGGCGGCAGCGGCGCGTGTTAACGGGTAACGCGTCCGTGATTCCTGATCCGGGCTACATGAACGTGCTGGACGGTCGCGTGCTTAACGGCGCGCAGAAGCCGCCAGCTATGCCCAGAGGCGGGGCAGACGGAATCACACTTAGCAAAGATTCCACGACGCTCTACTACGCACCAATTTCAAGCCGGCGGCTCTACAGCCTACCCACCGCTCTTCTTGCTGACTTTGCCGTGAGCGAAGCTGAGCTCGCTGCGGCGGTCAAGGACGAAGGCGAGAAGGGCGCAGCTGACGGTATCGCCACTGACGCATGGGGTCGCCTCTACATATCTGCGTCCGATCATGACGCAGTTTTGCGCCGCAATCTTGACGGCAGCTTCGAGATGATAGCTCGCGATCCGCGCTTCGTGTGGCCTGACGGCTTATTTGCCGACAATTCTTACGTCTACGTTACGCTTGGCCAGTGGACGCGGCTGCCGCAATTCCATAACGGTGTTGATATGCGCAAGCCCCCCTTCATTGTCGCACGGATGTCCATCACCGCGCCATGACCGGACGCGGGCCAACCAGTCACGATGTTGCCCGTGCCGCCGGCGTGTCTCAGTCGGCGGTTTCGCGCGCTTTCACTCCTGGCGCTAGCGTTTCTCCTGAGATGCGTGCTCGGATCGAGAAGGTGGCGGCTATGCTCGGCTACCGCCCCAGTCGCCTTCCCGGCATCATGCGTCGCGGCAAGAGCGGCATCGTCGCGGTTGTGGTGGGCGGCTTTTACAATCCGTTTCACACGATGACCCTCGAGAGCTTCACGCGCGCGCTGACCTCTGCGGGCAGACAGGTGATGCTTGTTCAGGTCGAAAGCGACCGTGATTTAGACGAGGCGGTCGGTGATCTTGTCGCGTTGAACATCGATGGCGTAGTGAGCGCCCTGTCGATCTCTTCACCTGAGGTCGCCGCAGTGCTCGATCGCCATCGCCTGCCGATCGTAACGCTCAACTCGGCGATCGAAAGCGAGTGGGTGCGCGCCGTCAATTCCGACAATAAGGAGACGGGCCGACAAGCTGCGCGCACCCTCCACGCCAGCGGTAGTCAAGAGTTTGCGAGCGTAATGGGTCCGATCGACACGCTCAGCCATTCCGCCCGTCCGGAAGGCTTCACCGAAGTACTGCGCAAACTTGGGATTGTGAAAGTCGAAGCGCTGCATGGCGGCTATGACTATGGCTGGGGGCGCGAGGCTGGATCGCTCCTTCTGGCTCAACCCCGGCGTCCGGACGGCGTGTTTTGCGGCAATGACCTGATCGCTGCCGGTATCATCGACCTCTGGGCTGAGCACGGCCTTCATGCGCCGGACGATTTCAGGATCATCGGATGTGACAACACTCCGTTTGCTGCTTGGCCCGCTTACGATCTAACCAGCTTCGATCAACGCAGCGACGATATGGCTTCATTCGCTATCGACGCGCTATGTCGCACCGACGCAGCGCCCTTGAAGCAAATGATCGTGCCGACCGCCTTGGTAAGGCGAAGTAGCTGCTGACGGAAAAATGCCCTGTTCACAGGCCATGATCTGGGGGCTGAAAACTGGGCGACCTTCGCCAGCCTCATCGAAACATGCAAACTGGGCGGTATCAACCCTCAGGCCTACCTCACCGATGTCCTCGCCCGCATCATCCTGCGAGGCGACACAGATCCCATCGATGATCTGCTCCCCTACAACTGGGTAGATAGTCGCGCCACCGCCAGCCCCGTCATCGATCAAGCCGCCTGAGCGCGCCCTGTGGAGGTGCTTTAGCGCTTACGACCGAGGGACAGATCACGCGTCTTAAACTCATCAAGAGACAGATGTACGGCCGCGCAAAGCTCGATCTGCTCCAAGCGCGATTGGTAGGTGCAACATGAGCCGACCCATCAGCAAAAGTAAGTCAGAGCCACTTCTCAGTGGAAATCAACACTTCAAGCGCGTGACGCAGGAGGCTCAGTTCCCGACGCACAGCATCAAAAGCTTCTACGGGATCATCCTGTAGGGGGTCTTGTTGGATCATGGTTGGAGCCTAGAGCCAAAGGCCCCGGCCTAGCGAGCGGCCGAGATGACGCTGGAAATCCTGCGACAGCGATCGGCCGCTTTGGACGGATAGACCGACGTCCTACGTGCGATTGCGCAGCAGCAGCAGCTTCAACTGTGGATCACGTTCATGGTGCCAGTTCGCCATTTCTTCACGCTCCCGCTGCAGGGCGATATATTTTGAGACATGGTTGGCTTTGTGCTGATGACATCCGTCAACGCGCCGCGCTGTGCGGCATAGGATTATGGGTCCTTCGCAAACCCTCGTCATCCGCACGAGCTACCACAAACTGAATATACTCGGTTCGATGGGATTGCACGCCGTTACCCACCATGACGCCGACCACTTTCGCGTTTTTGATACAGATCTGATCACCTCAACCGCTGTTGCGCAGCGCGGTCGCGATCGCGTTGATCGACAGTTCGATGCCTTCCTTGATCCGGGCATCATCCTCGCCGGCGCGATAGCGCTTGAGCAGTTCGACCTGCAGCAGATTGAGCGGCTCGATATAGGGAAGCCGCAGCCGGATCGACGTCTCGGTCGTCGGGCTCCGTTCCAGCAGGCGCGACTGGCCGGTGGCCGCCAGCAGCCCGTCATGGGTCAGCGACCAGCCTTCGCGGATGCGCCCGAACAGCGTTTCCGCCTTGGCCTGGTCCTCGACCAGCGGCAAATATCGCGCCGCAATGCCGAGGTCCGACTTCGCCAGCACCATTTCCAGATTGGCCAGCGCCGACTGGAGGAAGGACCAATGCTGCGCCATATCGGCCAGCAGTGCCTTGTCCTCGAACGCGGCGATCGCATGGCCGAAACCATACCAGCCCGGCAGCATCACCCGCGACTGCGCCCAGCTGAACACCCAGGGAATGGCGCGCAGATCCTCGATCGCGGTGCTCTTGGTCCGGCTCGCCGGACGCGAACCGATCTTGAGGCCGGAGATTTCCTGGATCGGGGTGAGCTGGCGGAAGAATTCCTTGAACCCCTCGGTGCCGTAGACCAGATCGCGATAGGCGGTGAAGGCGTCCTTCGACAGCTCGTCCAGCTCCGCCGCAGAGGGGGCGGCATCCTTCGCCGACACCCCCTCGGGCTCCAGGCTGGCGAGCAGAGTCGCGCTGGTCATCGCGTCCAAATTGGTGATCGCCACGTCGCGTGTGCCGAACTTGGCCGCGATCACCTCGCGCTGTTGGGTGATGCGGATGGGCCCCTGCACAGTGCCGCGCGGCTGCGCCTGGATCGCCTTGAAAGCGGAGCCGCCACCGCGCCCGACCGCGCCGCCGCGACCATGGAACAGCTG
>NZ_JBSXOQ010000112.1:0-77434 GCF_056859495.1 Sphingobium sp. L-44
CGACATGCAGCAGGTGCGGCTCGACTTCCTGGCCCAGGGCAAGGGCAAGGACGTGTCGGACCATGTCGAGAAATGGCTGATCGAGCGCGGTGCGCGCATCCAGCAGTTCCGCGCCCTGGTGCAGCGCGCCAAGGCAGCGGCCTCGCCCAATGTCGCGATGCTGGCGGAAATCGCCGGTCAGGCCCGCGGCCTGCTCGGCCGCTGAGGCCATCGCCCCTTCCCGTCAGCGGGAAGGGGTTTCAGCATCCCAGAAAAAAGGCGCCCGATCCGTTGATCGGGCGCCTTTTTCTTTCCTGTACCTTCGATGCGATCAGCGCGGGTCGGCGGGCAGCGGCTGCACCATCAGCGGCTTGGGCGCCGGTGCGGGGGCCGGTTCGGGTGCCGGCGCAGCAGCAGGCGCCGGCGTTGGCTCCGCAGCAACCGGCGCCACAGCGGCCGGCGCGTCGGCTGCCGGCTTGTCCTTGCCCGGCACGCGCAGCCCCGGACCATAGACCGGTGTCACGCCCGGCGTGTAGCGACCGTGCAGTGCCTCGATTTCCGCCTTGCGCTGGTTGAGATAGAGGTCGCGATAGCTGCCATAGGGGTTGTCGTCGGAACGGATCGCCTGGATGCGCTCATCGAACGCCGCGCGCTCGCCCAACTGGTCCAGCACCGCCATCGGGATAACGACCGTGGGCTGGTTGAAGGGCTTGCCGACCGCGAAGGGCAGGATCATCTTGTCGACCGTGTCGCCGATGATGTCGCGCAGCGTCGTCGGGCCGACCAGCGGCAGATACATGTACGGCCCCGGCCCCACGCCATAGAAGCCCAGCGTGTTCGCGAGGCCATTGGGGCGATAGGGCAGGTTGAACGGCTTGCGCTTGGCAACGTCGAACAGGCCGACAAAGCCCAGCGTCGTGTTGATCGCGAAGCGGCCGGCCGTCTCGAACGCCTTGCCCGGCTTGAACTGCAGCATATAGGCCGCGAACACGACCGGCTCGCCCAGGTTCGAGAAGAAGTTGCGCAGCCCCTTGCGCACCGGACGCGGCAGACCCTTGTTATAGGCCTTGGCCACCGGCTCGATCAGCGCCTTGTCGACGGCCTGGACCGCTTCGAAAGACTGTTCGTTGATCGCGGCGAAGGGATCGCGCTTGCGCAGCCCGGTATCGCCGGTCACGACGATCGCATTGGGATCGACCGGAACCTCTTCCTTGGGCTGCTCCGCAATCGGGCTCAGCGTCGGCAGCACGACCGGCGGCGGATAGGGACTGTCAGGTGACGGCGCCTGTGCCGGCGCCGGTGCGGGCTGGAGCGGATCGGCAGGACCAGTCTGGGGCGTTTCCGCCGGCGCAGGTGCCACGGCCGCAGCCGGCACCACCGGAGCGCCGCTGTCCACGACCTCCCCCTGTCCCGCCATCAGCATCATTCCAGTGGCGGCAACCGAAAGCAGCATAAATCGTCCCTTGTCACGGCCCCGTCTGGACGACGGGCCCAACGGCCAGCAACGGCCTGGATAAGGGCCGATAAACAGACATCGCATCCCCGCGACATCGCTGTCCAAGCTGATTTCGCTAGGGGGGCGTGCCGCACCCGTCAAGTATGGTGGTCAAGCAGGAGGCGGCAGGCGGAGACGCGCGTGCGGCGCTTTGGTTCCCGACCGCTTACATTTTGATACATTTTTCCTGTTGCGAGCGGTTTGCAATTGCGAGTCGTTCGCGTTATTCGGGCCACCTCATTTCCTACAGGACTCGCCCTTCCCTCGATGCACGCTCCCGCCCGCGCCCAGCCCAAGAAAAAGAAGAGCGCCAAGGCATTCTGGCTGAAGCAGCTGCATACCTGGCATTGGGTGAGTTCGGCGATCAGCCTGATCGGCCTGCTGCTCTTCGCCTTCACCGGCATCACCCTCAACCACGCCGCCGATGTCGAGGGTTCGCCCCAGACCGTCGAGAAGAGCGCCACCCTGCCCGCCCCACTGCTGAAGCTGGTCGCGGCCGATGACGCGCCCGATGCCAAGAAACCCCTGCCCGCCCCGATCGCCCAATGGGTCGAAAAGGAAATCGGCCAGAGCGGCGCGGGCGAGGCGGAATGGTCGGCGGACGAAGTCTATCTAGCCCTGCCGCGTCCCGGCGGCGATGGCTGGGTGTCGATCGACCGGCATGATGGCAAGGTCACCAGCGAAGCGACCAGCCGCGGCTGGGTCAGCTACCTCAACGACCTGCACAAGGGCCGCAATGCCGGCACCGTATGGAAATGGTTCATCGATATCTTCGCCGTCGCCTGCTTCCTGTTCGCGCTGACCGGCCTGCTGCTGCTCCAGTTGCACGCCGCCAAGCGGCCGAGCACCTGGCCGCTGGTCGCGATCGGGCTTGCGCTGCCGGCGCTGCTCGCCATCCTCTTCATCCACTAACGGGGGTCCATCTTTCCATGCAGATCAGTCCCAAGCTCATCCTGTCCGGCGGTGCCGCGCTTGGCGCCACCGGTGCGCTGGCCGCACCGGCCGCCGCGCAGACCATGACCGTCACGGTCAATATCCCGCGCCTGTCGGTCGCCGAATATCACCGCCCCTATGTCGCCATCTGGCTGGAGAAGGAGGGCGCCGCCCCCCGCACGCTCGCGGTCTGGTATGATGTCGACAAGGCCAAGGGCGAAGGCACCAAATGGCTGCGCGACATCCGCCAGTGGTGGCGCGTGTCCGGCCGCACGATGAGCTTCCCGGCCGATGGCGTATCGGGCGCGACCCGCGCGCCGGGCGACCAGAAGATCGCCTTCACCGCCGGCAAGGGGCCGCTCGGCGCCCTGGGTCCGGGCAAATATACGCTGGTGGTGGAAGCCGCCCGTGAAGTCGGCGGCCGCGAACTGGTCCGCCTGCCCTTCACCTGGCCGGCCAAGCCCGGCGTCGCCGCCAAGGCACAGGGCAGCAGCGAACTCGGCGCCGTCAGCGTCAGCTTCGGCAAGTAACAGGGGACAAAGACCATGAAAGCCAAATATCTGATCGCGGGCGCGCTTGCCGCCCTGATGCTCTCCGGCGCGGCCCAGGCCCACCGCCAGTGGATGCTGCCCTCCTCCACCACCCTGTCGGGCACCGACAGCTGGGTGACGGTCGACGCGGCGGTCTCCAACGACCTCTTCTATTTCGAACATTTCCCGATGCGCACCGACGGCATCGCCGTGACCGAACCGGACGGCACCACCGGCAAGATCGAAAATGCCGCCACCGGCAAATATCGCTCGACCTTTGACGTGCATCTGACCAAGCCCGGCACCTATCGCATCGCCAATGTCTCGACCATGGTGATGGGCAGCTACACCCTGAACGGCAAGCAGGAGCGCCTGCCGCGCGGCACCACCAAGGCCAATCTGGCGCAGGCGATCCCCGCCGGCGCCACCAATGTCCAGACCGCCGAGGCGAGCAACCGCAACGAGATCTTCGTGACCTTGGGCGCGCCGACCACCACCATCTTCAAGCCGACCGGCACCGGCATCGAACTGGTCCCGGTGACCCATCCCAATGACCTGGTGTCGGGCGAGACCGCGACCTTCCAGTTCCTGCTCGACGGCACGCCCGCCGCCGACCTCAAGGTCACCGTCATTCCCGGCGGCATCCGCTATCGCGATGCGCTGGGCCAGATGGACCTCGTCACCGACAAGGATGGCAAGCTGGCCGTCAAATGGGGCGCCCCCGGCATGTACTGGCTGAACGCCAGCACCGGCGGCGGCCGCGAAGGTGGCCCCGGCGGCCCCGGTGGTCCGGGCGCGCAGGGCGGCAAGCCGGAGGGCGCACCGCCCGCACCGCCGGCCGGCCCGCCGCAGAAGCGCGCCTCCTACATCACCACGCTGGAAGTGCTGGCGCCCTGATCCGGCCCGCCGGCAATCCAGTCCGGATCGCGATAGCGCCCGACCTGGCGCCCGAGCAATTTGCCGGGCGCCAGCGTCAGGGCGCTGTCGTCACTTTGGGCGGACCGACCATGGGCACCACATGGTCCGCCCGCATCGTCGATCCGCCCGCCGACTGCCAGGCCCATATCGAGGCCGTGCTGGCCGCCGTGATCGGCGAGATGAGCAATTGGGAAGCCGGCTCCGACATCAGCCGCTTCAACCGCAGCCCGATCGGCCAATGGACCCGCCTGCCGCCCGCGATGATGGGCGTGCTGCGCGCGGGCCTGTCCATGGCTCGTCTGTCGCACGGCGCCTTCGACCCGGCGATCGGCGGCATCGTCGCGCGCTGGGGCTTCGGCCCGGCCCTCGCCGGCGGCAGCGCCACCGCCTCGGTCGCGCCCTGGACCTGCATCGAACTCAATGGCGACCGCGCCCGGCGCACCGCCGACGTCGCGCTCGATTTTTCCGGCATTGCCAAGGGCTATGCCGTCGATGCGGTCGCGGCCTGCCTGCGCAACCTCGGCCTCCCCAACTTCCTCGTGGAAATTGGCGGCGAACTGCGCGGCGAAGGGGTGAAGCCCGATATCCAGCCCTGGTGGGTCGATGCCGAAGTCCCGCCGGGTCTCGACCTCCCGACGCTGCGGGTCGCGCTCTGCGGCCTTTCCATGGCCAGTTCGGGCGATTATCGCCGCTACCGGATGGAGGGCGATCGCCGCCTGTCGCACAGCATCGATCCTGCGACCGGTGCCCCCATTGCAGAGGGCGTCGCCGCCGTCACCGTGCTCCATGCCTCGGCCATGCTGGCCGACGCCTGGGCGACCGCGATCACCGTGCTGGGCGCCGATCGCGGCATGGCCCTCGCCACCCGCCACAACCTCGCCGCCCGCCTCATCCTGCGCACCGAAACCGGCGGCCAGGAATATATGACCCCCTCCCTCGTCGCCATGCTGGCCGACTGAGGCCGACTTCAGGCAAGGTGGCGCCCCAGAGGGCGGATTTGGGTGGGAACAAGACATAGCCCCTCCCTGGAAGGGAGGGGAGTAGGGAACGTCCGCTTCTGGTCGTTTTCAGACTATTCTCCCCTGCAAGGGGAGGTGGCTGGCCGAAGGCCAGACGAAGGAGTATCCCCCTCTCGATAGCGTGACACCCCTCCACCACTTCGTGGTCCCCCTCCCCTTGCAGGGGAGGAATTTACCGCCGCTCTTGGTCGTTAGCCGCCCTACCCACATCCGTCATGCCGGGCTTGACCCGGCATCCCACTTTTCTATGCAACAGATAAAGAAGCGGGACCCCGGCTCAAGGCCGGGGTGACAATGGCAGCTTCTGGTCGCTTCCAATCCGCCCTTAATAAACGTCGCGCTTGTAGCGGCCGGCCTCGGCCAGATCGTTGAGCGTCGCCTCGCCCAGGATCGCGATCAGCGCCTCATGGACGCTCTGCGCCATGCCTTCCAGGCTGCCGCAGACCAGGATGGTCGCGCCCTGGCCGATCCGCTCGCGCAGTTCCGCGCCGGCGTCCGCCAGCAGATGCTGGACATAACGGCCGCAATCCGCATCGCGCGAGAAGCTGCGGTCCAGCCGTGCCAGCGTGCCGTCCGCCAGCCAGGCCGACAGTTCCGCATCGAAATAGCGCTCATGCGCCCGGCTGCGCTCGCCGAACAGCAGCCAGTGGCCGCCCATCCCGTCATGGGCGGCAGCGCGCAGATGGGCACGCAGCCCCGCGATGCCGGTGCCATTGCCGATCAGGATCATCGCGCCGCGCGCCGCCGGATCGGTGCGGAAGCCCGGATTGGGTCGCACCCGCATCATCGTCGTCTCGCCCGGCGCCATATGCGCGGTCAGCCAGCCCGAGCCGATGCCCAGCCGCCCGTCATCATCGCGCACCTGCCGCACCACCAGGTCCAGCACGCCATCGGCCATGATCGACGCCGCCGAATATTCGCGCGCCGGCAGCGGGCGCAGCGCGCGCGCCGCCGCCATGGTGAGCGGGGTTCCGGCGTCGGGCAGCATCGCGCGTGCCAGTTCCGCCCGCAACGCCGCGGGCACCGCGAACAGGTCGCCCTCGGGCGCCTGGCTGGCCAGCAGCGCCTCGACCGCCTCGGGCGCGTTGCAGGGGTGGAGTTCGACGATATCGCCCGCCTGCCATTCGGGCACGTCCGTGCCGACCGGCTCGAACTGCAGATGATAGGCGGTGAGCGCCGGGCTGTCGGGATTGAGCGCATGGCGCGCCACCAGACGCCACGGCGTGAACGGGATCACCGTCTGGCCCCGATCGCCCTCACCCGCGCCCAGATCATGCAGCGCATCATGCCAGGCCCGCTCCGCCGCTTCATCGTCATGCCCCATGGCGATCAGCGGGAAGAGCGGCTGCGCGCCGGCCCCCGCCATCCAGCCATCGACCGCGATGCCGAAGGCACAGAAATCGGGATATTCCCGGTCGCCGATCGCCAGCACGCCATAATGGAGATGGCCAAGATCGATCGCCCCGCCGCGCAGCAACCGGCTGGCGAAGCCGCGCGCCATGTCCGGCGGCTCACCCTCGCCATAGGTCGAAACGACGAACAGGATGCGCTGCACCCCCGCCAGCATGTCGCGGGTCAGCCGGCCGACCGGCACCACCTGTGCCCGCACCCCGCCATGGGCCAGCGCCTGCGCCGCATTGCGCGCACGAATCTCGGCCGTCCCGGTCTGGCTGGCATAGGCGATCAGCAGGTCGCCGCCGCCCATGTCGCCGCCCGCAACCGCCGCGACATCGCCGGCCAGCGCCCGCGCCGCCTGCTTGCGCTTGCGGCGCGAGAGATAGAGCAGGAAGCCGGTCACCGTGAACAGCGGCATGGTGAGGCTGGTCAGCATCATGATGATGCGGCCGGGCAGCCCGAAAAAGGCGCCGCGATGCAGTTCATAGACGCTCTGGGTGATGATCACGCCCAGCGGCCGGCGATCATAGAGATCGCGCTTCTCGAGCGCATAGCTGGCCGGATCATAGCTATATTTGTCGGTCTGGCGCAGATGGCGCGCGCCTTCGGGCCGGGCGTCGAAGCTGATCGTCTTCATCGGTTGCGACGGCGCCGGCTGGGTGATGCGCACCCAGATATAGTCATTGCCGGTGGCGCGGCGGAAGGCGGTCCAGGCCGGGTCGATCGACGGCCGCGGCGCGATCCCGTCGCGCTTCTCCGTCCGCCGCCCTTCCTCGCCCGGCGCCTTGCCGGTCAGGCTGTAGATCACCCCCTGCCGATACCAGTCATAGCTCCACCACAGGCCGGTGAGCGCGCTCAGCAGATAGAAGAGCAACACCCAGGTGCCGATCACGACATGCAGCGCGCGCCACAGGTTGCGCCCGGTCTTGCGCAGGTCCAGCACCAGCCAGGCGCGCCAGTCCAGCGCCTGCCGCGGCCAGCGCAGATAAAGGCCGGACAAAGCGAAGAAGATCAGCGCAATCGCGCTGAAGGCAGTGATCTGCCGACCGATGCCATTGCCGCCGCCCGGCAGCGCCAGCCAGCGATGCAGATCGTCCATCAGATGGAAAAAGCCTTCGCCCGCCGGCGCGCCGAGCCAGGCGCCGGTGGCCCGATCGACCTGCCCCTGCTTGCGGCCGCGCCCTTCGCTCGACGACAGGCGCACGCTGTGCGACCGGTCGCGCGCCATTTCCCAGTCCAGCCGCGCGATATAATAGCCCGGATTGTCGGCCTGCACCCTGGCGATCAACTGGTCCGGCGACAGGTCGGGTTTGGAAGGCACGCCGGGCGCATAGAGGCGCGGCGACAGCGCCTCGCTGATCTCGTCTTCAAAGCTCATGGTCGCGCCGGTCACGCCCATCAGCGCCAGCACCAGGCCGGCGGTGATCCCCAGGAACCAGTGGATCTGGAACAATATGCGCTTGGTCACCGGGGCTCCGTTGGCTGTCATCCGAAAGCCCAGCCTATTACGCATCTGCAACATGAATGCAATTGCGACTTAGTTTCAGGCAAGCCGCGGTAAAGATCAGCCCTAAAGCGCGGTGTAGAGGCAGGTCGCACCCAGGATGATGCCGGGCACATTGGCGACGATGATCGGCCAGTCCTTGTCCTTGTGCAGCCAGCCATAGGCCGCCCACAGGCAGGTATTGAGCACGGTCGCCAGCGGCTGGATCACCGAGCCCTTGTCTCCGGCCAGGTTCATCCGGATCTGGTCCAGATAGGAACCATACATGAGGATGGCGGTGACGGTCGCGATCCAGCCGACCACCCGCAACGTCCGCTCGTCGAGATGCCGTGCCATCCTGCCCCCATGCCTGTCGTCCGCGGCACTTAGCCACCGACCGCCGCCCGCGCGCAAGACCGCAATTACCCGGAGGCACGCATGGCACCGCCGGGCATGGGGTAGCAGGCAACCTCCCCCCGATGGAGGGAGGCGCCGGGCATCAGTCCAGGTTCGGGCGCAGATAGCGTTCGGCGGTTTCCAGGTCGATGCCGCGGCGCTGGGCATAATCTTCCAGCTGGTCGCGGCCGACGCGGGCGACGCCGAAATATTCGGCCTGCTGGTGACCGAAATAGAAACCGCTGACCGCGGCCGTCGGCAGCATGGCGAAGCTTTCGGTGAGCGTCGCGCCGGTCGCGTGATGGGCGTCCAGCATCTCGAACAGGATCGGCTTCAGGCTATGTTCCGGGCAGGCCGGATAGCCGGGCGCCGGGCGGATGCCGCGATATTCTTCCTTGATCAGCGCCTCGTTGGTCAGCTGCTCGCCCTCGGCATAGCCCCACAGCGCGGTGCGGACATAATGGTGGAGGCGCTCGGCGAAGGCTTCGGCCAGACGATCGGCCAAGGCCTTCAGCAGAATATCCGAATAATCGTCGATCGCATTCTTGAAGCGGGCGAGGTGCGGCTCGATGCCGTGGATCGACACGGCAAAGCCGCCCATCCAGTCGCCATCATGGCTGATGAAGTCGGCGAGGCACATGTTCGCCCGGCCTTCGCGCTTGGCGATCTGCTGGCGCAGCATCGGCAGGGTATAGTGCTTCTCGTCCTCGACATGGACGATGATGTCGTCGCCCTGACGACGGCAGGGCCACAGGCCCGCGACGCCGCGCGCGGTCAGCCATTTCTCGTCGATGATCTTGCCCAGCATCTTCTGCGCATCGGCGAACAGGCTGCGGGCGCTTTCGCCGACAATCTCGTCCTCCAGGATGGCGGGATAATTGCCGGCCAGTTCCCAGGCGCGGAAGAAGGGCGTCCAGTCGACATAGTTGACCAGATCCTTCAAGTCCCAGTCGGGGAAGCGATGGGTGCCGGGCAGAAGCGGGCGCGGCGCCTTGAGGCTCTCGTCCATCTCGAAGGCGTTGGCGCGGGCGTCCTCGAGCGACAGGAGTTGGCTCTGCCCCTTGTTCGCGCGGGCGACGCGAACATGCTCATAATCATCCTTGGTTTTCTGGACGAAATCGGCCTTCTGCGTTTCGGACACCAGGGCGGTGGCCACGCCAACGGCGCGGCTGGCGTCGAGCACGTGGACGACCGGGCCGGTGAAGGCCGGGTCGATGCGCAGCGCGGTGTGGACGCGCGAGGTGGTCGCGCCGCCGATCAGCAGCGGCATGGTCATGTTGGCGCGCTGCATTTCGGCCGCCACCGTCACCATCTCGTCGAGCGAGGGGGTGATGAGGCCGGACAGGCCGATCATGTCGGCGTCATTCTCGTTCGCGGCCTTGATGATGTCCTGCCAGGGCACCATCACGCCCATGTCGATCACCTCGAAGCCGTTGCACTGGAGCACGACGCCGACGATATTCTTGCCGATATCATGGACGTCGCCCTTGACCGTCGCCATGATGATCTTGCCCTTGCCCTTGGCGCCGGGTTCCTTCGCCGCCTCGATGTAAGGCAGCAGATGGGCCACCGCCTTTTTCATGACGCGGGCGGACTTCACGACCTGGGGCAGGAACATCTTGCCGGCGCCGAACAGGTCGCCCACGACGTTCATGCCGTCCATCAGCGGGCCTTCGATCACCTGAATGGGCTTTTCGGCGGCGAGGCGGCATTCCTCCGTGTCTTCCACCACATACATGTCGATGCCCTTGACCAGCGCATGTTCGAGGCGCTTGGCGACCGGCCAGCCGCGCCATTCCTGCGCGGCCTTTTCCGATGCCGCATCCTTGCCCTTGAAGCTTTCGGCCAGCGCGACGAGGCGGTCGCCGGCTTCGGGATCGCTGTTCAGCAGCACATCCTCGCACGCCTGGCGCAGCGCCGGGTCGATCGCGTCATAGACGTCGAGCTGGCCGGCATTGACGATCGCCATGTCGAGGCCGGCGGGGATGGCGTGATAGAGGAAGACCGAGTGCATCGCCCGGCGCACCGGTTCGTTGCCGCGGAAGGAGAAGGAGAAGTTGGACAGGCCGCCCGAGATATGGACGTGCGGGCAGCGCTTCTTGATCTCGCGGCAGGCTTCGATGAAGTCGACGCCGTAGTTGTTATGCTCCTCGATTCCCGTCGCGACGGCGAAGATATTGGGATCGAAGATGATGTCTTCGGGCGGGAAGCCGATCGTCATCAGCAGCTTATAGGCGCGCTCGCAAATCTCGACCTTGCGGGCCTGGGTGTCGGCCTGGCCGGTCTCGTCGAAGGCCATGACGACCACGGCCGCGCCATAGGCCATGCAGAGACGGGCGTGATGCAGAAAGGCCTCTTCACCTTCCTTCATGCTGATCGAGTTGACCACCGGCTTGCCGGAAACGCATTTCAGACCCGCTTCGATGACTTCCCATTTGGAACTGTCGATCATCACCGGCACGCGGCTGATGTCCGGTTCCGAGGTCATGAGCTTGAGGAAGGTGGTCATCGCCTCGACCGCGTCGAGCAGGCCTTCGTCCATGTTCACGTCGACGATCTGCGCGCCATTTTCGACCTGCTCGCGGGCGATATCGATCGCCGCGGCATAGTCGCCGGCCATGATCAGCTTCTTGAACTTGGCGGAGCCGGTGACGTTGGTGCGCTCGCCGATATTGACGAAGGTGGCGGTGGATTGCTGGGTCATCGGTTTCTTCCAAAAATCCTCCCCCCTTAGGGGGAGGGGGACCATGCCGCAGGCATGGTGGAGGGGTATCACGCTATCGAGGGGGTGACACCCCTCCGTCTGGCTTCGCCAGCCACCTCCCCTTCCAGGGGAGGATGAAACTAGGCCGCGATATGCATCGGTTCGAGGCCCGCGAGGCGCGTCACGACAGTCAATTCCGGCACCTGGCGCGGCTTGTGGCCGTCGAGCGCCTTCGCCACTGCGCCGATATGCGCGGGCGTGGTGCCGCAGCAGCCGCCGACCATGTTGACCAGCCCTTCGTCCACCCACTGACGGATCAGCTTCGCGGTGGTTTCCGGCAGCTCGTCATATTGCCCCAGTTCATTGGGCAGGCCAGCATTGGGATAGGCCAGGATCAGCGTGTCGGCATTTTTCGACAGTTCGGCGAGATAAGGCCGCAGCAGGTCCGCCCCGAAGGCGCAGTTCACGCCGATGGTCAGCGGCTTCAGGTGGCGCAGCGAATACCAGAAGGCGTTGATCGTGTGGCCCGACAGGTTGCGGCCCGACATGTCGGTGATGGTGAAGCTGAGCATCACCGGCACCGAACGGCCTGCCGCTGCCTCCGCCTCGCGCGCGGCCATGCCGGCGGCCTTGGCGTTGAGCGTATCGAAGCAGGTTTCGATCAGCAGGAAGTCGACGCCGCCGGCGATCAGCGCATCGCACTGTTCGCGATAGTCGGCCTTGAGCGTATCATAATCGACCTCGCGATAGGCGGGATCGTTGACGTCGGGCGAGATGCTGAGCGTCTTGTTCGTCGGGCCGATCGATCCGCAGACAAAACGGGGCTTGCCGTCCTTCGCCGTCGCCTTCTCGCACGCGGCCCGCGCGATCTTGGCCGCGGCGACATTGATGTCCCACACCAGATGCTCGCAGCCATAATCGGCCATGGCGATCTTGGTCGAGGAGAAGGTGTTGGTCTCGATCATGTCGGCGCCATTGTCGAGATAGGCGGTATGGATGCCCTCGACGATGTCCGGCCGGGTCAGGCAGAGCAGGTCGTTATTGCCCTTCTGGTCCTTGGCCAGGTCCAGGTCGCCGCGATAATCGGCTTCGGTCAGCCCGTGCTTCTGGATCGAGGTGCCATAGCCACCGTCGAAGATCAGGATCTTTTCCGCCGCCAGGGCGCGCAATTTCTGTTCAGCGTTCATCGTCATATCCCCTCGTCCCGTTCGGTTCGAGCTTGTCGAGAACCCTCGCGCTTACGGTTCTCGACAAGCTCGAACCGAACGGAGGGGATGGTTTCAAATCAGGCGTCCACCGCAACCTGCGGCCGCAGCCCAAGCAGGTGGCAGATCGCATAGCTGAGTTCCGCCCGGTTGAGCGTATAGAAATGAAAGTCGCGCACGCCGCCCATATAGAGGTTGCGGCACAGTTCGGCCGCCAGCGTGGCGGAGACGAGCTGGCGCGCGGCGGGATGCTGGTCCAGCCCGTCGAACAGGCGGCCCATCCAGGCGGGGACATCGGTGTTGCACATCGCCGACATGCGCTGGACCGCGGCGAAATTGCTGACCGGCATGATGCCGGGAATGACGTCCGCATCGATGCCGGCGGCGGCGACCGTGTCGCGGAAGCGGAAGAAGGTGTCCGCCTCGAAGAAGAATTGGGTGATCGCACGGGTCGCGCCGGCGTCGATCTTGCGCTTCAAATTGTCGATGTCGCACTGCGCGCTCAGCGCATCGGGATGGGTTTCGGGATAGGCGGCGACCGAAATCTCGAAATCATGGCGCTTGCGCAGCCCCTCGACCAGTTCGGCCGCGCCTTTATAACCATCGGGATGCGGCTGGAAGGCCGTGCCGGCCTCCGGCGGATCGCCGCGCAGCGCGACGATATGGCGCACGCCCGCTTCCCAATAGGCGTCGGCCACTTCGTCGATCTCGGCCTTGCTGGCGGCGACGCAGGTCAGGTGCGCGGCGGCGGCCAGCGGCGTTTCCTTCGCGATGCGGGCGACCGTATTATGGGTGCGCTCGCGGGTGGAGCCGCCCGCGCCATAGGTCACCGACACGAACTTTGGCGCCAGCGGCGTCAGCGTCTCGATCGCCGACCAGAGCTGCTCCTCCATCTTCTCCGTTTTGGGCGGGAAGAATTCGAAGCTCACATTGAGGTCGCCGGCCAGATCCGCATAGAGCGGCCCTTCGGCATCATGGCGGGCGCGGTCAGTCTGGGTCATGCGGAAATCCGTTCTTCGATGGGCAGGATGTCGGCGCCGCGCTGGCGCCCGAGCCACAATTGTACCGTCAGTTCCTGGCCGGGCAGCATGTCCACCCGCTCCAGTTCCAGGCCCGCCTGCGCGAACCAGCCTTCGATCTGCATGTCGGAAAAGCCCAGCCGCGCATGCTGGTCGCGGGTGCGCAGCTCCTCGCGTTCATGGGCGGCGAAATCGACGATCAGCACCCGGCCGCCGGGGCGCAGCACCTGCGCCGCCTGCGCGATCACCTGCTCGGGCGCCTGGGCATAATGCAGCACCTGATGCAGCAGCACCGTGTCGACACTGGCGGGGTCGATCGGCAGCGCGCTAAAATCGCCGAGCAGCAGCGCATATTTGTCGCCCGCATCCTCGGGCAGCTTGGCGCGGGCGAGCCGCAACATATCGGGGCTGCGATCAAGCGCCATCACCTGATCGGCGGCAGGGCCGAACAATTCGATCATCCGCCCGGTACCGGTGCCGATATCGAGCAGATGGCCGATCGCCTGCCCGTCCAGCATCGCGCGCATCGCCGCTTCCACATCCGCCTCGGCGACATGAAGCGAACGGATCGCATCCCATTCCTCGGCATGTTCGGCGAAATAGGCTTCGGCGGCGCGCGCCCGCTCGGCCCGCACGGCGGCAAGGCGCGCGAGATCCGCGCTCTGCCAGGCGGCTTCGGCGGGCGACGGCTGCAACTGGTCGAACAAGGTGATGAAGGGCTGGACCGACGCCTTCTGGCCCAGCCGCAGGAAGACCCAATTGCCCTCCTTGCGCCGTTCGACCAGGCCGGATTCCACGAGAATGCGGATATGGCGCGACACGCGCGGCTGGCTCTGGTCGACCACCTGCGCCACTTCGCCCACGGCCAGTTCCATCGCCCGCAACAGGTGGACGATGCGCAGCCGTGTCGGGTCTCCAAGAGACCGGAAAATGTCGAGGGCGCCACTCATGCAGCAATCATATAAAGAAATCTTTATATGCGTCAATGGCCGTCCATTGCGGGCACTTCCGACAAAAACCGCGCCTTATCAGGCCCTCCCGCTCAGGAATGGGATTGCCTTGCTTCGCCCAAAGCATTACGAATCAGCGCGCAGGCGCAATGGGGGGTGAGCTTTTCTCCGAGAGTGGTCTGCATCTTTTTTTTCTCTGAGAGGGGTTTGCCCATGTCCAAGTCGATTGCTCTTTCGCTCGTTCTCGCCGCTTCGCTGGGTCTGGCTGCTTGCGGTGGCCACACCGCCGAAAACGCTGCCAACAACGCCGCCAACGCTGCTGAGAACGCTTCGAACGCTGCCGACAACGCCATGAACGCCGCGATGAACGCTGCCGACAACGCTGCGAACGCCGCTTCGAACGCGACCAACAACGTCGCCAACGCGATGTAATTTCCCTTTCGGGAAGAGTTTCTTGGGAAAGGGCCGCACCGGAAACGGGAGCGGCCCTTTTCTTATGCGCGAAAGGATCGGCAATTGACCAAGCGACCTGCCCTGCTGCTCCTGCTGGCGCTTGGCGCCTGCAATTCCGGCCAGGATGATGGCGTCGGTGGCGTCAGCGCGGCCGAAGCCAGCGCGCTCAATGCTGCCGCGGCGCAGCTGGATGCGCGCGTCGGTGCCGCATCGCCGCAGGAGGCCGGGCTCAACCCCGCTGCCGTCGCGGCTGCCCGCGCCGACCGGCGACAGGCCGGGGGCAACGCCGCCCGATAGCAAAAAGGCCGCCCCCCTTAACGGGGACGGCCCTTCAAAGTCACCAGATGGGGTGACGCTCAGCAGTTGCGATCGATCGCGCGGCCAGCCAGCGCACCGACGCCCGCGCCGATGATGGCGCCCGTGGTGCCGTCGCCACGACCATAGCGGCTGCTGCCCTTACCGACTTCGTTGCCGAGCAGGCCACCGGCGATCGCACCGATGATGGTGCCGCCCGTGCCATTGTCCCGGCAGCGATAGCCGCCACGATAACCGCGATAATCATTGCGGTAATAATTGCCGCGATAACCGCCGCGATAGCCACGGTCGCCGCGATAATAGTCGCCCCGATAACCGCGATAGCCACGGTCGCCGCGATAGCCGCGATCACCCCGGTAATAGTCGCCGCGTTCATAGCCGCGGCCCCAGCCATCGCGCGCCATGGCGGGCGTCGCGGTGACGGCGAGGGAGGCAGCGCCCATGGCGAGCGCAGCACCCAGATTGATCAGATACTTCATCTTCATGGCGTTGCTCCTCAGATTGCCATTTCCGCGGTGAACCGGACGGGCCGATCACCAGGATTGACGCCCTTATGACTGATTCGCGTTGAGTGGAGCCTGAATGGCGGTGACAGCCACCGTTCAGCTGGCAACGCTTCGCCACTCCCCTGCTGCGTCCCGCCGACATTTCCCCTATGGCAGAGCGCGATGCGTCGAATCCTGATCGTTCTCGCTCTTGCGATCCTGCTGCTGCCTGCCCCGCCGTCCACCAAGCCCGCCGCCGTGCGGCCGGGCACCTTGCTGGTGACGGCGCGGGCGGTGCCGCTCGACAGCAGCGATCCCGATCGCCGCCGGGTCGGCACGCTCACCTATCTGGGCGGCTGGCAGCTTGGCAGCGACAATCCGGGCTTTGGCAGCATATCCTCGCTGCTGGTCGACGGACCGGGCCAGATATTGGCGCTGAGCGATGCCGGCGTGCTGATGGGCTTCCATGTCGGGCCCGGCCGCGCCAGCCGCCGCCCCTTCATCGCGCCGCTGCCGGTAAGGGCGCAGGACAGGGACCGGCCCTGGTGGTCCTGGGATTCGGAATCCATGACCCATGATCCGGCGAGCGACCGCTATTGGGTCGGGTTCGAGCTGCTCCAGGCGATCTGCCGCTATTCGCCCGGCTTCGCGCGGGTGGAGGCGTGCCGGACCTGGCCCGAAATCGTCGCCTGGCCCAAGACCGGATCGATCGAATCCTTCACCCGCCTGCCCGACGGCCGCTTCATCGCGATCGGCGAGATGGGCATGACCGCCGACGGCCATCATGACACATTGCTCTGGTCGGGCGATCCGGCCGAGCATGACACGGCCGATCCGATCCACCTCCATTATGTCGCGCCGCAGGGCTATCGCCCGACCGACATGGTCGCGCTGGACGATCGCCACCTGCTGGTGCTGAACCGGCGCCTGACCCTGCAGGACCTGTTCACCGCGACGATCGCGATGATCGAGCTGCCTGAGAATCCCGCGCCAAATACGGAACTGCGCGCCCGGACGCTGGCACGGCTAGCGCCACCGCTGCTGGCCGACAATTTCGAAGGGCTGGCGCTCAGCCGGGAACAGGGCCGGACGATCCTGTGGGTCGCCTCCGACGACAATCACGAATTCTTCCAGCGCACCTTGCTGCTGAAATTCCGATTGGATTGATCGGGATCTGGACACAACACCAGCCCGCATCCCCACCCGGCCTTCCATTCCAGGATATGCTGTTGGGAGGCCGGGTGGGGGTGCGGGCCGGTGCGGCGCAGGGAATATCAAGAAACGCAAAAAAGCGGCCTGTTGCCAGGCCGCTTCTTATGCCGAAACGAATCGAAGCGAATCAGGCGGCTGCGGCAGCCTGCTTCTTGACGATGTCGCGCTTCAGGCGACGGGCCTTCAGCGACAGCTTGTCGTCGCTGGTCTTGACCAGCCAGTTGTCGAGGCCGCCATTATGCTCGACCGAGCGCAGACCATGAGTCGACACGCGCAGCTTGACGGTGGTTTCCAGCGTTTCGGAGATCAGCGACACGTTCTGCAGGTTCGGCAGGAACACGCGCTTGGTCTTGTTGTTGGCGTGGGAAACATTGTGACCCACCTGGCGACCCTTACCGGTCAGCTCGCAAATGCGCGACATAGTCAATCAACCTTTGAAATTCGGGTTCGTTCGGAAAGCGGCGCCGATAGCGGGATTCCCGCTCGCCGTCAACCTTCCGCTCGGTTCGTGGCACTATCGCAACCATTTCACCGGGCCCCGCGTTCATCCCCCCGTTCAACAGAGGAGAGTGCCATGCGTTTCATCGGCGGATTGCTGCTGATCGCGCTTATCGTCATCGGCGCCGGGATAGCAACCGGATTCATCGACCTGCAGAAGACTCAGGAGGGTCGCCTGCCCGAAGTCTCCGTAAAACAGGGCGCCCTGCCCAAATATGAGGCGAGCGTCGCCAAGGTCGAAGTGGGCAGCCGCAACGAAACGGTCGAGGTTCCGACCGTGGACGTGAAGAAGCCCTGAGTCGATTCGCGGCATTTTGATGCGCCTCCCGGCGCATGGACGGCACCAGCCCGCACCCCCACCCGGCCGCCCAACAGCCTATCCTGGAATGGGAGGCCGGGTGGGGGTGCAGCCGAGTCCCGTGCCTTCCGCTGAAGGCTGGTGCGGCTCTCCCTCTCCGACTAAGGCGGGGTCATGACCTCGCCCTTTCCCTTGCCCGAGCCCATGCGCCGCGCCTTTGCCTTGGCCCGCGCGGCAGAGGCAGCGGGCGAGGTTCCGATCGGCGCCGTGGTGACGCGCGATGGCGTCATCATCGGCGAGGGCGAGAATCGCAACCGCCGCGACAATGACCCCACTGCCCATGCCGAAATGGTCGCGATTCGCGCCGCAGCCACCCGGATCGGCGACTTCCGCCTGACCGGCTGCGACCTGTGGGTGACGCTGGAGCCGTGCCCGATGTGCGCGGGCGCGATTTCCCACGCACGGGTCGCCCGGCTCTATTATGCGGTGTCCGACCCCAAGGGTGGGGCGGTCGAACAGGGACCGCGCCTCTTTGCCCAGCCGCAATGCCTGCACCGCCCGGAAATCTATGGCGGGCTGGCCGAGGCGGAAGGATCAGCGCTGCTGCGCGACTTTTTTGCCGCTCGGCGCTGACCAGAGCATCGCGCGAAAGCGGGAACCGTCTTTCGCATAAGCGATGCGACTACAAATATATTCAGCGGCGCGCTCGGCGCGGCGCTGAGTAATCGATGCGGTAGAGCGTGTAGGGCAGCGTCATCGCCGTCTTGAGCGTCACCGGCTGCAACCAGGCCGGAATCGTGCCGCGCATCAGGTCCGCATAGAAGCCGCGCGGGCTGCGCGACTGATAGATGGTTCCTTCGGGGAAATTGGGACAGACCAGCAAATAGGTCGCATGATGCTTCGCCGCGATCGGGCGGAAGGCGTCGGCCGGCCCGTCATAGGCGTGATGCATGTCGAGGATCGTCGCGCCATTGCGATGATAGGGGCCGGCCACCGCGCTATGATGCGTCGTGGCGATGATGCGTGGCCCCAGGTCGACCATGGTGAAGATGGTCGCCGGCGGCAGCTGGTCCAGCACTTCCAGCGCCGGCAGCGTGCGACAGCGGCCATTGGCCTTCTTGATCGCGTCGGTGCGGGCGATGGCGGACGGGCGCCAGGGCTTGGGCTTGGTGCCGGTCGTCTGCTGCCACAGCGCGATCACCTGTGGATAGAGCGGATAGGCACAGGCGATGGCGCCGACCAGCAGTGCGCCGATGCCCGCCAGGATGCGCACCCGGCGCGATCCGGTGAAGATCGCCGTTACCAGCCGCCATCCGGCCCAGGCAGCGGGCGGGATCGCCAGCAACTGTGCCGCCGGCCCGGCGCGCAGCTGCCAGAAGAGCAGAGCGGTCGAGAAGAGCATCATCAGGCCGATCGTCGCGAACGCCCAGAGCCGGTCGCTGTCGCGCCGCACATCCCATAGCGCCCAGAGCAGGCCGAGGAGGCCCACCGCCGGCAGCGCCATCAGCGGCACGACCAGGCTCTGCGCCTGCGCGGTGATCGGCTTGGCCTCGCGGATATTGGCGAGCCAGAGCTGCTGCAGCTCAGGCGAGATCTGATAGGGGGTCAGGCATTGCGGCCAATTGAGCAGGAAGAACAGGCCCACCGCGCCGCCGACGATGATGCCGGCGATCAGCCGCTGCCACCAGAGCCGCAGCGGCAGGCGGCCGAGCAGCACCATGCCCGCACCGGCCGCGCCGAACACCGCGACCCAGATGGGCGAGATGGCATCGCACACCATGTGGCGATTGTCGTAGCTGGCGAAGAGGACGTAGCAGAGCGAGGTCGCCCCCGCGAGGCTGACGCCATAGGGCAGCATCCGCCGCCCGGCCCCATCGCGGAACACCCAGCGCAGCGCCACCAGCGCACCGCCGGCGGCGAGATAGACGATCATCTCCATGCCGATCGCCACCGACAGGGCGCTCGACACGCCGGCCACCACGCCGCCGCGCAACCAGTTGCGATCGATAAGCCCCGCCATCATCGTCAGCGCCAGTGCCAGCTGCCAGCCATGATGATCGATCCGCATCGGCGCGAACATGCCCAGGCCCATCTGCGCGGCGAGCGGCGCCAGCACCGCGAACAGCCAGGCCCAGCGCGCGCCGACCGCGTCGCCCGCCAGCCGCCGGGCGATCGATCCCAGGCTCAACATCAGCAGGAACAGCGGCAGCAGCGGCGCGATCGCGCAGGCCAGCCGGTCGGCCAGATCCTGTTCGACAAAGGCGCGGAAGAACAGCATCAGCCCGGCAAGCGGGATGTCGACCAGCCGCGACCAGTGGATATTGGCGCCGCCCGGCGGATCGAGCCGATATTGGCGCAAATCATACCAGCCCTGCCCGGCCAGCCAGTCCTTCACCTGAACGAAGCGGATATTGTCGTCCGTATCGCTGAGCGTCAGCCAGTGGATCGCGGGCCAGCGGTCGACCAGCATGCCGACCAGGATCGCGATCCAGATCAGGAAGGTCAGCCACTTCCAGTGGCGATCGGCATAGGCGGTGAGGATCGCGAACCAATGGGACGCGCGGGCGCGAAAAGCAGGCCAGCTTTGCAAATTCATGGCCGGTGGATTAGACGCTCCACACCAAAGCGCAACGGGGCTCCATGAAAATCATCGACCGACTGTCGCCGGCCCATCAGGCCCTGTTCTGGCAGATATTGCGCTATGGCATCAGCGGCCTGTTCATCACCGCCTGCCAGGCGGCGATCTACTGGACGCTGGCGGCGCCGGTTGGCCTCCATCCGCAGGTCGCCAACGGCATCGGTTATCTCTGCGCGGTGGCAATCGGCTATGTGCTGCACAATGCCTTCACCTTTCGCGGCCATGGCAGCCAGTCGGGCCATGCCGCGCGCGGTTTCCGCTTCGTCGCCGTCTCGCTGGTCAGCTATGCGCTCAACGCCCTGTGGGTCTATCTGTGCGTCACCCATATGCGCTGGCCCGAATGGTCGCCGATCCCGGCAATGATCTTCGTCACCCCGGCGGTGGTGTTCGGCCTCAACCGGCAATGGGTGTTCCGCTAAGGGAAATCCCCCGATTCCTCAGATCGCCAGCGCCCGGTTCGGCATGGCGCGCAACCGGCCGACGTCGCGCTGGGGTGGCGCGCCGAACAGGCGGCGATATTCGCGGCTGAACTGGGACGGGCTGTCATAGCCGACCTGATAGCCGGCCTCGGCCGCGTCGATCCGCTCCGCCAGCATCATCTGCCGTGCCTGCTGGAGCCGCAGCTGCTTTTGATATTGCAGCGGCGTCATCGCCGTCGCCCGGCGAAAATGATCGTGGAAGCTCGACAGGCTCATGCCGGCAAGATCGGCCAGCACCGGGCCGCTGAACGGTTCGCGATAATGCGCCTTGAGCCAGCGGATCGCGCGCGCGATCTGGCCGGTGCGGCTGTCGCCGCTGGCAATCGCGCGCAGCAACCCGCTGCTCGGCCCCATCATCAACCGCAGCAGCAATTCCCGCTCGACCAATGGCGCCAGCAGCGCGGCGCTGTCCGGCTGGCCGAGCAGGCCGGTGAGCCGGCTCGCCGCGTCCAGCAGTTCGGGCGTGATCGGATGGAGCGAGAGCGCCCGCCCTTCCTCCACCGCCGCAGCAGCCGGCAGGGCCAGCGCGATGTCGGACAGCATCACCGGGTCGAGATAGAGGCAGAAGCAGAGATAGGGACTGTCCCCATCCGCCTGCGTCACCGTGCCGGTGATCGGCAGGTCGAGCGAGGCGACCAGATAGCTGGCCGGGCCATAGGCTATGAGCGCGTCGCCCATCATCACCTGCTTGGCGCCCTGCGCGATGATGCACAGTGCCGGGCGCTGGAGCATATGGACCGGCTCGCCCGGCTGCGACCAGCGCACCAGCGTCAGGCGCGGGATCAGCGTGTCGACTATGCCGTCCGCGTCCATATGGCGGGCGATCTCTTCGCCCAGATGCTCATGGCTCATGCGCACCACCTTCCAGGAATTTCAGGCAATCGGAATAACCGACAAGCCCGATAATGGCCACGCCCGATCATTCATTCGGAATATCGTGCAATCATGGCGCAGGACCATTCTACCGCTCGCAAGCCGAACGTGTGCATTCATGCGCCATCGGATCGAACGTCGATCCGCCCCAATAGGAGATTGAATCATGGCTATCGAGAACAGGGTCATCGCGATCACCGGCGCCAGCAGCGGTATTGGCGAGGGTACGGCGCGGCTGCTGGCGGCGCGCGGCGCCAAGCTGATGCTGGGCGCGCGCCGCACCGACCGACTGGCCGCGCTCGCCGCAGAACTGAACGCCGCCGGCGGCAAGGTCGCCTTCCGCGCGCTCGACGTCACCGACCGCGCCGATGTCGAGGCATTCGTCGCCGCAACCGAAGCCGAATTTGGTCGCATCGACGTGCTGGTCAGCAATGCCGGGCTGATGCCGCTGTCGCGCTTCGACAGTTTGAAGGTCGAGGAATGGGACCGGATGATCGACGTCAACATCCGCGGCGTGCTGCACGGCATCGCCGCCGCCCTGCCCCGCTTCAAGGCCCAGGGCAGCGGCCATTTCGTCAATATCTCGTCGATCGGCGGCTATCGCGTCTGGCCGACCTGCGGCGTCTATTCGGCGACCAAATATGCGGTGCGCGCCATTTCCGACGGGCTGCGGATGGAACATGACGATATCCGCGTCACCATCGTGTCGCCCGGCGTGGTCGAATCCGAACTGGCCAGCACCATCACCGAAGCGGGCGCCGCCGCCGCGATGGAGGATTTCCGCGCCATCGCCCTGACACCGGACGCGATCGCCCGCGCCATCGCCTATGCGGTGGAACAGCCCGACGATGTCGATGTGAATGAATTGATCGTCCGTCCGGTGCGGACGATGGACTGAGGAAGAGACCATTTGAGAAATGGCTGTACCAGCCCGCTCCCCCGCCTAACCACCCGATCCAGTGTCATCCTGTCGGGTGGTTGGGCGGGGGAGCGGGCTGGTACCGTACCGAAAAATCGCTCTTTCGCGATTTTTCCAAACAGACTCCGGGATCGGTTCAGGCCATCCCGCACCAAACGGCCGGCCGCCCCTGCACGGGCGGCCGGCGCCGTTTCGTCAGTGGACGAAACGCGCGACGACGTCGCGGTAGGAACGGCTGACCTTCACCTGGGCGCCGGATTCCAGCACCAGGAAGCATTCGCCGTTGGTATGGGGCTTCACCTGACGCACCTGGCTCAGGTTGACGATGGTCGAGCGATGAACGCGCTGGAAATTGCGCGGGTCGAGCCGCTTTTCCAGATCCTTCATCGTCTCGCGCAGGATCAGCGAGTTGTCGGCGGTATAGATGCACATATAGTCGCCCGCCGCGTCGATCCGTTCGATCGAATCCACGTCGACGCGGAAAATCTGCCCGCGATCCTTGATGTTGATGAGCTTTTCGAAGCGGTTCGACGCCGGCGCATCCTCGTCGCCATTGGCAAAGTCGTGCATCGCGTCGGGCGCCACTTCGGCCAGCACCTCGCGCAGCTTTTCCGCTTCCTGCACCTGCTTCTTTTCGGACAGGCGCAGGCGCACCCGGTCGAGCGCATCGGCCAGGCGGCCTTCGTCCACCGGCTTCATCAGATAATCGACCGCCTGTGCCTCGAAGGCGCGGATCGCATGGTCGCTATAGGCAGTGACGAAGATGAACAAAGGTGGTTCGACCTCCATCATCCCCTGGACGACGGAGAAGCCGTCGAAGCCGGGCATCTGGATATCGAGGAACACAAGGTCGGGTTTATGCGTCTTGATGGCACGGATGGCTTCGCGGCCATTGGTGCAGGTCTCGATGATTTCGACATCCTCATGCGCTTGCAGACGGAGCTTAAGGCCTTGGATAGCCAGGCTTTCGTCGTCGACGAGGATTGTTCTGATGGTCATGCGGCCACTTTCGATGTTTCATCCATGTTAAGCGGAATTTCGATGATGACCGAAAATCCGCTTTGCGTGGAACGCGTTTCGAAGCGCTGTCGTTCCCCGAAGGCCTGAATTAACCGGTCCCGGATGTTCGGCAGGCCGACGCCCGTCCCCTCGCTGACCGGAATGTGTGGCTTCATTGCGCCATCGTTCAATCCCGGCCCGCTGTCCGACACGACGATCCGGACATTTTCACCGGCAGGTTGCGCCGAGACCGAGATTTCCGCCCCTTCCTCCTTGGGCGTGACCGCATATTTGATCGCATTTTCCACCAGTGGCTGCAGCAGCAGCGACGGCAGGCGTGCATGGGCGACCGAAGGATGGACATCGAAGGACGGGCGCAGCCGGTCCTCGAAGCGCATCTTCTCGATCTCCAGATAGAGTTTCAGAGTCTCGATCTCCTGCTCGATCGTCACCTGCGCGGTCGGCTCGTTGATCAGCGTGTAGCGCAGGAAGGAGGACAGCCGCGACAGCATCGCATTGGCGCGGGTCGTTTCCTTGAGCAGCACCAGGGTCGAGATGGAATTGAGCGTGTTGAACAGGAAATGCGGATTGAGCTGATAGCGCAGCATGGCGAGCTGCGCACTCGACGCCTGATTCTCCAGATGCAACAGCTGGTCCGCCTGTTCCTCCACCGTCAGGTAGAAGTTGATCGCATAATAGAGCGCCGACCAGGCACCCAGCAGCGTCATCGACAGATAGAAGGCGCCCAGGAACAGCTGCAACCCGGCAGTTTCGCTGCCCTTGTTCTGGGTCGAAAAGACCCAGGCATCGATGAAGGCAACCATCGCGGCGGCGGCGACCACGGTGACGATCGACGCGCCCCAGGTCAGGATCGGCCGCTGTTTCTGCAGGAAACGGAAAGCGACCGCGATCAGCAAGGTCGCCGAATAGCCGGTAACGGTGGAGATCAGCACCGGGATCAGGCTGGACAGCGGCTGACCATTGGCGATGGTGGACGACCCGCGCAGCAGGAAGGCCCCGGCCCAGCCAAGCGACTGGAGGTTCCAGAAAGCGCGATTCTTGTCCGCGAAAAAGGGTTTTGGCTGCAGGGGATGGACTGACATTGCCGACAGCCTAGGCGATTTCAGCGCCATGGTGAAGCCGCCCCGTCGTCCGGTATCAGGCCGCCGCAGCCGGCTCTTGCGCCATCGGGGTGACTTCGTCGCGACACAGCCAGACCAGATCGCTCAGGTCCAGCGTGCGGCCGTCATGCGCCTGGATCGCGATCGCGCGGATCGGCAGGCCATCGCGCTTGTCCGCCAGCACCTGGCAGAAGGGCGGCGCGCTGCCCCATTTCTCGCCCCACTGGCGTAGCGCGATCATTGCGGGGGCCAGTTCCTGGCCCTTTTCGGTCAGCCGATATTCGACCTTGCGCCGGTCGCACTGCATCGGCTGGCGCAGCATGATGCCATTTTCGACGAGCCGCGCGAGGCGGTTGGCCAGGATGTTGCGGGCGATGCCCAGCGTCGACTGAAACTCCTCGAAATGGCGAATGCCCGACAGGGCGCCGCGCAGGATCAGGAAGGACCAGCGCTCACCCATCGCCTCCAGCGCGGCGGGAAGGGCGCATTGTTCCAGGTCCTGGGCAAGATTATGTTTCATGATGTCGATCTAATAGCGCAAAGCGGCAACCGTTGCAAAAGTTGCACAAAGGCAACCCAAATCACACAGATCGGGATTTTTTTGTTGCGCTGCAAGGCGCTTCCCACACAATCGGGAAACGATGCTACGTCAATATGAACTTGTCGAACGGGTAAAGCGCTACGATCCGGATGCGGATGAAGCGATGATCAACCGCGCTTATGTCTTCTCCGTCCAGAAGCATGGCAGCCAGAAGCGCGCCAGCGGTGACCCCTATTTCAGCCATCCGATCGAGGTCGCTGGTATCCTGACCGACTTCTATCTGGACGACCAGACGATCGTGACGGCGCTGCTGCACGACACGATCGAGGATACGCTGGTCACCTATGACGAGATCGAGGAGGCGTTCGGCAAGGATGTCGCCCGCATGGTCGACGGCGTGACCAAGCTCTCCAAGATCGAGGCCATGTCCGAAAATGAGCGGGCGGCCGAAAATCTGCGCAAGTTCCTGCTCGCCATGTCGGACGATATCCGCGTGCTGCTGGTGAAGCTGGCCGACCGGCTGCACAATATGCGCACGCTGCACTTCATCAAGAATGAGCAGAAGCGCCGCCGCATCGCCAAGGAGACGATGGACATCTATGCCCCGCTGGCGGAGCGGATCGGCATGTATGACTTCATGCGCGAGATGCAGCTTCTCTCGTTCCGCGTGCTGGAACCCGAAGCCTATGACAGCATCACCAAGCGGCTGGAGCAGCTGAAGGAAGGCGGCCATGACAAGGTCGACCGGATCGGCGCGGAACTGCAATTGCTGCTGGGCGGCCATAATCTGTCCGTCACCGTGTCGGGCCGCGAAAAGCATCCCTATTCCATCTGGAAGAAGATGCAGGAACGGCACATCAGCTTCGAACAGCTGACCGACGTCATGGCCTTCCGCGTCATCACCGAAACGACCGAGGATTGCTATCGCGCGCTCGGCGTCATCCACCAGACCTTCAAGATGGTGCCGGGCCGGTTCAAGGATTATATCTCCACCCCCAAGCGCAACGGCTATCGCTCGCTGCACACCACGGTCATCCATCAGGAAAATGCCCGTATCGAGGTGCAGATTCGCAGCCGAGACATGCATAATGACGCCGAACTCGGCCTCGCGGCGCACTGGGCCTACAAGCAGAAAGGCGACGCCACCGACCAGAATGCCGCCTGGCTGCGCGACCTGGTCGAAATCCTGGAACAGAGCCAGGATGCCGACGAGCTGCTCGAACATACCCGCATGGCGATGTACCAGGATCGCATCTTCGCCTTCTCGCCCAAGGGCGAGCTGCACCAGTTGCCCAAGGGATCGACCCCGGTCGATTTCGCCTATGCCGTCCACACCTCGCTCGGCAACCAGACGGTCGGGGCGAAGGTGAATGGCCGGGTGGTGCCGCTGCGCACCAGTCTCGAAAATGGCGATCAGGTCGAAATCCTGAAATCCGCCGGCCAGGAACCCCAGCCCGGCTGGCTCAGCTTCGCCATCACCGGCAAGGCGCGCGCCGCCATCCGCCGCTTCATCCGCCAGAAGCAGCGCGGCGAGGAAGTGGCGCTGGGCGAAAAACTCTATGAGGAAATCATCGGCCGCTTCTCGCCCGAACTGGCGAGCGAGCTGGGCGACAAGGCGCTCAACGCCGCGCTCAAGCGATTGAAGCTGGAGGATCGTGCTTCGCTGATGGTGGCGATCGCCACCCATCGCCTGCTCGATTCCGAAGTGATGGAGGCGCTGATCCCCGGCTCCACCAGCGGTCAGGAACTGGAGGAAGCCCATCCGCGCCAGCATGCTCCGGTCTCGATCCGCGGCCTGACTCCGGGCATCGCCTACAAGCTGAGCGAATGCTGCCACCCGGTGCCGGGCGACCGCATCGTCGGCATCCGCCGCACCGGCGAGCCGATCGAGGTCCACACCATCGACTGCCGCACGCTGGAGGCGGGCCAGGACGACGACTGGGTCGATTTGAGCTGGGACAGCAAGTCCAAGGGCGGCACCGCCCGGCTGCAGGTCATCGTCAAGAACCAGCCCGGCGCGCTCGCCGCCGTCGCCAATGTGTTCGGCGCGACCAAGGCGAACATCCTCAACCTGCAACTGGTCAATCGCGAAGGCCCCTTCCACACCGACATCATCGACCTGGAAGTGGCCGACGCCCAGCATCTGAGCCGCATCGTCTCGGCGCTCCGTGCCCTCGACACGGTGGTGCAGGCGGACCGGGTCTAGGACAGAATCAGCGGTGGGGGACGGCGTCCTCCACCGCCAATCGCCGCATTATGCCGGGATCGATACGCTACAATATGTAGCATTGGCGAAATTCACACCAAAAGCTCTCGGCCAATTCCCGCTCATGCGACAAAATCCGCTGCTCGCGGCTCATAGAAAAATAGCTGGGCGGAACTTGCTCCGCCGACCAATTACGGTCGGACAGCCGCTCTGCCGCAGCACGCAATTCGGCGGGGCAGGCATATCCCAGCGCGTTGACCTCACGATCATCGAGTGGACGCCAGTTCTTCACCTTGCGAACGACCGGTGCCATGCAATCATGCCAGGCAATTATAGCGACAAGCGATGCCCGCTCATCCGACGGCATATCCGACAAATCTTCGGGTTCGGCATAACCGGCACTGCCCAACATCGTGCAGCAGAATGCGCTAAGCGCCACATTCACCCAAATATGCATAGCATCATCATGCTATCGCCCGCCCTACGAGGACACAATGCCGTTGCGCAATCGCAACCGTTCCTCGCCAGATTCCACGCGCCAGATTCCGCGTGACAGCGTGGCCCAAAATCTGTAGGAGCGCCCGCAGCAGACCCGTGGCTCACGCCATTGGTCTTCCGTCCGAGACAGTTGGTGAAGGGAATTTGCCCTTCTTAATCTCCAGCCTAGACGGGGAAAAGTTCTTTACCGGACGGGCCACGCGCCCGATTCGGGTCTGCCTGATTTCCTTTTCGAGGATATGGGCCAGTCGACCTCTCCCCTTCGGACTTAACTGCCCCATGGCTTGCCATGGGTTTTAGCCGTTCGCGTGGCGCAAGCGACGCGGACATGAAGTGGAGAATGGCATGGATCGTAATCAGAAATCTGAGGTCGTCTCCGCGCTGAACGCTCAGCTGGCAGAAGTTGGCGTGGTCGTCGTGACCCGCAACCTCGGCATGACCGTCGCTCAGTCGACCGTCCTGCGCCAGAAGATGCGCGACGCCGGTGCGTCCTACAAGGTTACGAAGAACCGCCTCGTCAAGATCGCCCTCGAAGGCACCGACTATACCGGCATCAGCGACCTGCTGACCGGCCCCGTCGGCCTCGCCTCGTCGGTCGATCCGGTTGCAGCCGCCAAGGTTGCAGTCGATTTCGCGAAGACCAACGACAAGCTTGAGATCGTTGGCGGCGCGATGGGCGAAGTGCTGCTCGATGCGGAGGGCGTCAAGGCCCTGGCATCGATGCCGTCGCTGGATGAACTGCGTGCGAAGCTGGTCGGCCTTCTGGTCGCCCCGGCTACCAAGCTCGCAACCGTCACCCAGGCACCGGCTGCGCAGCTTGCGCGCGTCTTCAACGCCTATGCGGAGAAGGAAGCGGCCTGAGCCGCCCCTCATCCTCATTAACTTTTGAACCTCATTTGTTCGGGGCGATCGCCCCTTAGAAGGAATTGAAAAATGGCAGACATCAACGCTCTGGTCGATCAGCTCTCGGCCCTCACCGTCCTCGAAGCCGCTGAGCTGTCGAAGGCTCTGGAAGAAAAGTGGGGCGTTTCGGCCGCCGCTGCTGTCGCTGTGGCCGCTCCGGCTGCTGGCGGCGCCGCTCCGGCTGCTGAAGAGCAGACCGAATTCGACGTGATCCTGACCGGCGACGGTGGCAAGAAGATCAACGTCATCAAGGAAGTCCGCGCCATCACCGGCCTGGGCCTGACCGAAGCCAAGGCTCTGGTCGAAGGCGCCCCGAAGGCTGTCAAGGAAGGCGCCAGCAAGGACGAAGCCGAAAAGCTGAAGAAGCAGCTGGAAGAAGCCGGCGCGACCGTCGAGCTGAAGTAAGCTGTTGCGGCCTTGCTTCGGCAAGGCCCGGCTTCCTGGCTCCGGCCAGAGAAATAGGGGGTGGTGCCTTCGGGCGCCGCCCCTTTTTCTTTGTCGGATCAAGCCGATTGATTTCCGCGCCATATTTGCCTCTATTCCCGCCCACAGAATGGAATGGAGGATGCAGGCGATGCGGCGGACCACTATCATCGGGCTGGGCGCTCTGTTGCTCGGCACCAGCACCCTTGGCACAGCGCCCCTCGCCGCCCGCTCCCCCACGCCCCAGCCGCAAATGGTCCAGACCGAAGCGGGAATCGTCCATGGCGCGCTCGACGCCGGGGTGGAAAGCTGGAAGGGCATTCCCTTCGCTGCGCCGCCGGTCGGCGACCTGCGCTGGCGCATGCCCCAGCCCGTGGCCCGCTGGCAGGGCGTGCGCGAAACCACCGCCTATCGCAACGACTGCATGCAACTTCCCTTCCCCAGCGACGCGGCCCCGCTTGGCACCCCGCCGGCCGAGGACTGCCTCTACGCCAATGTCTGGAAGCCCGCCGGCGCCAGCGCCAAGCTGCCGGTCCTGTTCTGGATCTATGGCGGCGGCTTCGTGAATGGCGGATCGTCGCCGCCCACCTATTCGGGCGCGGCGCTGGCGAAGCAGGGGCTGATGGTGGTCAGCTTCAACTATCGGCTCGGCCGCTTCGGCACCTTCGCCCACCCCGCCCTTGCCGCCGCAAACGAGGACAAGGGCCTTACCGGCAATTACGGCCTGATGGATCAGGTCGCGGCGCTGCAATGGGTGAAGCGCAACATCGCCCGTTTCGGCGGCGATCCCGCCAACATCACCATCATCGGCGAAAGCGCGGGCGGCATGTCGGTCCATGCCCTGCTGACCTCGCCTTTGTCACAGGGCCTGTTCCAGCGCGCGGTCATCATGTCGGGCGGCGATGGCCAGATGATGGGACCAAAGGACGGCAGCGCCACCACGATCGGCGAAGCCTTTGCCGCGACCAAGGGGATCAAGGGCAGCGACGTCGCCGCGCTCAAGGCGTTGCGCGCCCTACCCGCCGATCAGGTGATCGACGGCCTCAACCTGGAAGGCATGTTCAAGGGCCAGCTCGGCCCCTACAGCCCGCCCTTCCCCGACGGCCGGATCGCGGTCAATCCCGCCGCCGCCTATGCCAGCGGCAACTTCACCCATGTGCCGGTGATGGTCGGCGCGACCGGCGCCGACATTGGCGGCCCGACCGGCTTCATGGTCGGTGGCGCCCGCACCGTCGCCGCCACGCTCGCGGCGGCGAAGTTGCCGGTCTATGCCTATCGCTTCGACTATGTCGCCACTTCGGTGGGCAAGCCGGGCGCCGGCCATGCCACCGATATCCCCTATTTCTTCGACACCCAGGCGATCAAATATGGCGCCGCGACCACGCCGCGCGACAATGATATGGGCCGCACCATCAGCGCCTATATCGTCAATTTTGCGCGCAGTGGCGATCCGAACGGCACCGGCCTTGCCGCCTGGCCACGCTATGATGCGAGCGAGGACCGGATCATGCTCTTCAACCCCGACGGCAAGGCCGCAGCACAGAAGGATCCGCTACCGCCGGTCACGCCCTGACAGGGGCATGGCCGGTCAGTAGTTCCACTGCACCTGGGTGCGGATCAGATTGCCTTCCGCCCGGCCGGTGCGGCGTTCGTCGGCTTCGGCGCGCTTCATGCGGGCATAGGCGAAGGTGAATTCCAGCGCCTTCCACGGCTGCCATTCCACACCCAGTTCGAACTCGTCGGTTTCCAGCCGCGGCGCATTGGTGCCGGCCTTCCACCCGCCGCGATAATGCTGCCAGCGGGCATAGGGCATCAGCGCACCGATCGTCTCGGTCGGCAGGCGATACATCATCTGGACATAGCCACCGCTCAGATTCTTGGTCTCGATCGACTGGCTGTCCAGGTCATATTCCGGCCCCTTGCCCCAATTCCATTCGGCCTGGATGCCGAAGGGCTGGGGATAGAGAATGGCGTGCAAGCCGACGCGATCATCGTCATAGGCGATCGTGCTGACGCCGCCGCTGCGCAGTTCGGGCTGCACATCGTTCATCATCGCCGATCCGCCGATTTCCAGCACCTGCCCCTCAAAGGCACCGCCCAGCCCGTCCAGTTCGAACGGCCAGGTCGCGAACGCCACCTTCATCAGTCCGCGATTCTGCTCGGTCCGATTGGTACCCTGCCCGTTGAAGACGCCGACGCCGAACGCGCCATAATTGCCGAACAGCTTCTGCCCGTCATGCCCCAGCCGGTCCCAGATCTGCTGCACCGATGTCGGCGTATAATAGCCGACAATGCCCAGATCGCGCTCGCTCGGCACCGCGCTGTTGATCGCATCGCTGCGGTCCAGCGTCAGCCGGTTGGACGAGGACTGCATATTCTCCCAGCCGAACGGCACCTTCGACTGACCGAAGCGCAGGCGAAAATTCTTGTCCTTGTCGAGGAAGACGTCGGCATAGGCATCGCGCAGCTGGACGAAGCCCTCGCGCCGTTCGGTGCCCGCCTGGTTGTTCACCGCCGACGCGAAATCGGACTGGAGATAGAGCGACACCCGATCGGACACATCGCCCTGCAGCACCAGCCGCGCCCGACGCAGCGAAAAACCGCCCCGGTCCGAGATCGAACTGTCATGGGGGGAACGCAAACGGGACTGGCCGGCCGGCGCCGTGTCGTCGCCCGACAAGAAGGCGTTGTAGCGCATCTGGGTATAGCCGCGCAGCGACAGCTTCTCATACCAGGCCTTGGACTTGGGCGCCTCGGCCGACACCGGGACGGCCGCCGGCGCAGCCGGTGCAGCGGCAAGGGCGACGGGCGCAGCAGGCGGCGAAGCGGCGTCCACCGCGGGCGCTGGCGCAGCCGCCACCGGCTGCGTGCCCTTGTTGGCGGCCAGTGCGGCGGTCAGCGCCTGCACCTGCGCCTTGAGTTCGTCGATCTGGCGCTGCAAGGCCGCATTATCCTGCGCCTGTGCCGGCGTGGAGATCATCAGCGTCGCCAGCGCGGTGCCGGCGGCCAGTCGCAATCGGAGCGTCATTCCTGTCCATTCCCCTGTTTCGGGGACGCCAGTATGAATCTTATGTTACATCGCGGCGTCTTTCAGATGTCGGTTTTGTGACATCGGCAAAAGCGCCGATCGCGGTTGGCGGCGGCGCCCCATCGGGCTAAGCCCATTCCTGCATGTTCGCCGTCCCGCCTCGCCTGCGCGCCCTGTCGCGCCGCGCTGCCCTGATCGCCGGGGCCAGCCTAGGCCTCGCGCTCGGCAGTTGCTCCGACGAAGGCAGCGGCCCTGTGGTGGTCAGCGTCATCGGCAGCCGCACCGAACTTGCCAAGCCCTTGCAGAATCTGCCCAATCCGGCGGCGAAGCTGATCCTGGAGGCCACCGCCCAGGGGCTGGTCGCCTTCGATGCCGGCGGCGACATCCTGCCCGCCCTCGCCCAGCGCTGGGTCGTGGAGGATGACGGGCGCAGTTATATTTTCCGCCTGCGCCGCGCCTTCTGGGCCAATGGCGCCCGCGTCACCGCGCCCGATGTCGCCCGCATGCTGATGGCGCGGGCCGATATGCTGCGCCAGCTCGACCCCGACGGACCGCTCGACGCGGTGCAGGCGGTCGTGCCGATGACCGGTGAGGTGATCGAGATTCGCATGGCCGCCGCCCGCCCCTATGTGCTGCAGATGCTGGCCCAGCCGCAAATGGCGGTGCTGTCGCGCGACGGCGGCACCGGCCCCTATCGCAGCGTCTGGCGCAGCGGCGCGGCGATGCTCGCCCCGGTCGATCGCCTCAGCGGCGACGATGCCGACAGCGATGAGGAGGAAGCCGGCGTCCCCGCCTGGCAGACCCGCGTGCTGCGCGCCGAGCGTGCGTCCCTAGCCATCATCCGCTTCCGCGAGAAACAGTCGGCGCTGGTGCTGGGCGGCCGCTATGCCGACCTGCCCCTGCTGGTGCCCGCCGGCATCGATCGCGACGCCGTGCGGATGGACCCGGTGCAGGGACTGTTGGGCCTTGCCGTCACCGGCAAGGGCGATCTGCTCGACGATGACGGTGTGCGCGCCGCGATCAACATGGCGGTCGATCGCAACCAGTTGCTCCAGATGTTCCCGCTGGGCGGCTGGGCGATCAGCGAGCAGTTGCTGCCCGGTCAGCTCGACCTGCCGGTGGCGCCGCCCACGCCCGCCTGGGTCGGGCAGGCCATGGATGATCGCCGCGCACAGGGCCGCGCCATCATCGACCGCTGGCGTGGCACCCATGGCGATCCGCCGCCGCTGCGCATCGCCCTGCCAGCCGGCCCCGGCTCCACCCTGTTGTTCGGCCTGTTGGCGCGCGATCTGGGCGCTATCGGCCTTGCCGCAGAACGGGTCGACCTGGCCGAAAAGGCGGACCTGTCCCTGATCGACGAGGTCGCCGCCTATGACAGCGCGCTCTGGTATCTCGGCCGCATCGGCTGTGCCCGCAAGATTCACTGCAGCCCGGAAGGCGAAGCCGCGCTGCAGGCCGCCAGCCTCGCCAGCACGGCGGAGGAACGTGCCGCCCGCGTCGCCCAGGCGGTAGGCCTGATTCAGGGCCATGATGGCTATATTCCGCTCGGCGCACCAATCCGCTGGTCGCTGGTGTCGAAACGGCTCAGCGGCTTTCTGCCCTCGCCGCGTGGCCGCCACCCATTGAACCATCTCTTCCGCAGCACCAACTAAGGCTCTGCGCCCTTTTTGCCGCGCCGGACGTCATCCGGCAGCACGGGGCTTTGGAGAGTGATGGAATGCCCGTTTCGGCCAAGCAGTTCGATGACCTTGTTCGTGACATGCCCGGCTTCGGCCGCGACCCCGCCTCGATCCGGCGCCGGATCGAGATGATGGAGGCCGTGCTGGAGGGGCTGTTTGTCATCCCCGGCACGAAGCGCCGGGTCGGCATGGACAGCCTGATCGGTCTCGTTCCCGTCGTCGGCGACATCGCGACCGCCGCCATGGGCGCCTGGATCGTGTGGGAAGCCCGCAATCTCGGCCTGTCGAAATGGCAGCTCACCCGTATGGCCGCCAATGTCGGCGTCGACACACTGGTCGGCGCCATTCCCTTCGCCGGCGATATCTTCGACTTTCTCTACAAGTCGAACACGAAGAATCTGCGCATCATCCGCAAGCACCTCGATCGCCACCATCCCTCGACAGTGACGATCGACGGTTAATCCCGGTCAGCGACGCGGCTCGATGCGCAGTTGCGCCCGGTCGCGCACGCCGCCCTGTTGCGGCGGACAGGCCATGTAGCGATATTTGCGGTCCATGCAGATCCACACTTCGCTCAGCGCGCCGTCGCGGCTGACGTTCAGGCGGATGCCATCGGCGACCATGCCCTTGTTCTGTGCCGCGAACGCCTTGGCGAAATCCTGTGCCGACAGGGTCGGCCGCTGTGCCAGTGCATCCATGTCGGGGAAACGCACCGCCTGATAGAGCTTGCGCGACAGGGCAAAGAATTTGGTCGGCGTGGTCGGCATGCAGGTGCCATGCTTGACCCACTCATGCTGGATCAGCTGCACCGAAGGCGTCGAACAGAGATGCTCGCGGATCACCTTGCGCGGCAGCGGTGCGGCCGGCTTGCAATATTGCGGCCATTCCTTGCCATAGCCGTCGGGCCACAGGCCATGCAGGGTGAAACCGAAATCATTGCCCGACCCGCACTGGAAGGCATCGCGGGCGCCGCCGCGCGATGTCTTGCAATATTGCGGGCTCCAACTCACGGCCAGCGTGTAATAGCCGATCGGCAGCACGCGCTTGGGCTCGTCGGCGCTCGGCCCCTCCACCTGCGGGCGGGCGATGATCTCGGGCAGGCGGCACTGATTGGCCTGGGCATGGGCGATGCCGGGCAGCAGCAGGGCGATCAGGGGCAGCAGATATTTACGCATGGGAAAAATCCAGTCCGATGTCGGCGGCAGGGGCAGATTGGGTGAGGCGGCCGACGCTGATATAGGTGACGCCGGTGTCCGCCTTGGCGCGGATCGTCTCCAGCGTGACGCCGCCCGACGCTTCGGTCGGCACCCGTCCGCCGACCAGGGTGACGGCGCCGCGCAGTGTGGCTGCATCCATATTGTCGAGCAGCAAATGGGTCGCCCCGGCGGCCAGCGCCGGCTCGATCTGGTCGACCCGGTCGACCTCGACGATGATCTGGGCGATGCCGGCGGCGACCGCACGGCGCGCCGCCTCCTCGACCGATCCGGCGACAGCGACATGATTGTCCTTGATCATCGCCGCATCCCACAGGCCCATGCGATGATTGGTCGCGCCGCCCATGCGGGTGGCATATTTCTCCAGCCGACGCAGGCCGGGGATCGTCTTGCGCGTATCCAGCAAAGTCGCGCCCGTGCCCAGGATCGCGTCGACATAGGCGCGCGTCATGGTGGCGATGCCGGTCAGATGCTGCACCGTGTTGAGCGCCGAACGCTCGGCCGTCAGCAGCGCGCGCGCCTTGCCCCGGATGCGCATGATGTCGGTCCCCGCCGCCACGTGGTCGCCATCCCGGTGCAGCAGCTCGATCTCGACATCGGGGTCGAGCGCCCGGAAGAAGGCGACCGCGATCGGCAGGCCGGCCAGCGTCACCGCGTCGCGGCTGTCCATCACCCCGTCGAAGATCGCGTCGGCCGGGATCACCGCCTCGCTGGTGACGTCGCGCCCCTCCGGCCCCAGATCCTCAGCCAGCGTCGAAGCGACAAAGGCGTCGAGATCGAAGCCCTCCAGGGTGAAAGCCGTGCTCACTTCTTCTTCTCCACCAGTTCGCGGGTGAGGAAGGCGTGCAGCAGCGCCGCGCGCACCGCATCCTCGGCATGGTCGGCGCCGACCGAATGGCCGCCCTCGCGATATTCATGATAATAGACCGTGCTGCCGGTCGCCTTCAGCTTCGCCGCCATCTTGCGCGCATGGCCCGGATGCACCCGGTCATCCTTGGTCGACAGGTAGAAGAAGGCGGGCGGATAGTGCACCCCGGTCTTCACATTCTGATAGGGCGACCATCGCTGCATGAACGCCCAGTCCGACGGCACATCGGGATCGCCATATTCCGCCACCCACGAGGCGCCAGCCGACAAATGCGAATAGCGCTTCATGTCCTCCAACGGCGACCCGGCGATCACCGCGCCATAAAGGTCGGGCCGCTGGGTCATCGCCGCGCCCACCAGCACGCCGCCATTGGAGCGGCCGGAAATGCCGATATCGCCCTTGGTCGACACCCCGGTCTTCACCAGATCCTCGGCCACCGCCGCCAGATCGTCGAACGCATTCTGGCGCTTCTCGCGCAGCGCATCCTGATGCCAGGCCGGGCCATATTCGCCACCGCCCCGGATATTGGCGAGGACATAGGCATTGCCATCCTCGACCCAGAACAGACCCAGCGGCCCGGCGCGATAGGGTTCGGTGGTGAGGTAGGTCGGCGTCTGCGCCGCGCGGAACCCGCCATAGGCATGGATGAAGGCCGGGACCGGCCCCGTCACGCCCTTTTTGCGCGCCAGGAAATAGGGCACTTTCGTCCCGTCCTTCGATGTGGCGAAGCGCTGCTCCACCACGAACTGGCTGGCGTCGAAGCGCGCTGGCAGTTGCTGGATCGTGTGCGCCGGCCCCTGCGCCCCTGCCACCATCAGGCTGGGCGGGGTCAGCATCCCCTCGACCGAGGCGAAGACCCGGTCGCCCTTGTCGTCGGTGCCGACCAGATGGACCGTCGCCTTGTCGGCCAGCGGCACCGAACGGCTGGTCCAGCGGCCGGTGGCGGCATCGCGGGTCATCGCCAGCAGCGCGCCCGACACATTGTCGAGCTGCTTCACCCACAGGATATTGTCGGTGGTGCGCACTTCCTCGACCACGGTGGTCGCGGTCGGCTTCAGCACCACCTGCGGCGCCCCCGCCTTGCCCGCCGCCACATCGGCGATCGGCCAGGACACCAGCGATCCGGTCGGAATATCGCCCAGCGGCTTGTTCAGCAGCACGATCATCTGCCCGCCGATCAGGCCGCGGAAATCGGCCGTGTCGGGCACCGGCGTGCGGATCAGCTGGCCGTTCGCGCCCTCGAGATACAGCTCATTGGTATAGAAGGTCAGCGCCCGGTCGATGAAGACCCAGCGCTTGGCCCCATCCTGCTCGACGCGCGGCCGCACCGAAATGTCGCTGTCGACGCCTTCCTTGACCAAGATCGCCGACGACAATGGCGTGCCCCGCTTCCAGCGCTTGACGATGCGCGGATAGCCCGACGCGGTCAGCGATCCCGCGCCATAGTCGGTGCCGACCAGCAGCGTGTCCTTGTCCGCCCAGGCGACGTCGCTCTTGGCTTCGGGCAGGGTAAAGCCGCCCTCGACGAACTTGCCGGTGGCGAGGTCATATTCGCGCACCACATCGGCATCGGTGCCGCCCGCGCTCAGCGAGATCAGGCAGCGGCTGTAATCGGGCGCGAGGCAGTCGGCGCCATGCCAGACCCAGCTCTTGCCCTCTGCCTTGCCCAGCGCATCGACGTCGATGATCGTCTTCCAGTTGGGCTTGCCGGCGAGATAGGAGGCCAGGTCGCTCGACCGCCACAGGCCGCGCGGGTTCTTCGCGTCGCGCCACAAATTGGTGACCCGGTCGCCCATCACCTTGTCGGGGACCGCAATCTGGCTTTCATCGTCCAGGATCGCCCGCGCCCGCGCCCGGTCCGCCTCGAACCGCGGACTGGCGCGCAACAGCTTCTCCGTCTCGCCATTCCACTGCTCGACCTGCGCGATCGCCTTGGCGCCCTCGATATCCTCCAGCCAGAGATAGGGATCGTCGCCCGTGGCGGGCGCGGCGGCGATCAGGGCAGGAGCGGAAGCGATGGCGATCGCCATCAGGGCGGAACGGAGCGTCAGCTTATGTCTCATGGCCCGATGCGATAGGCGATGATGCGGGGCCGTTACAACAGCGAGCCGACCATCCGCGCGACATTTTCCGCAACCTTGCGATAGAGCGGCCGCGCCCGCCATGTTTCGCGATCCAGCGTCTCCGCCCGCGCCATGAAACGGCGCTGCACCAGCTCCACCGCCGCCACCGTTTCCGCGTCATAGATGAGCAGGCTCGCCTCCTCGTTCAGCTCGAAACTGCGCATGTCGACATTGGAGGAGCCGACCACCGCCAGCCGACCGTCGATGCTGACCGTCTTGGCATGGACGAATTCGGGTCGATGAGCGTGGATGCCGATGCCCGCCGCCATCAGCTCGGCATAATAAGAGGCCTGCGCCGCATGGACCAGCCACTGGTCCACCGGCTTGGCCACGATCAGGTCGACCTTCACCCCGCGCACCACCGCTGTGCGCATCGCATCGACCAGATCATCGTCGGGAATGAAATAGGGCGTCACCAGCATCACATGGCTGCGCGCCTGGTGCAGCTGCCACACCAGTAGCGTCTTGAACCCCTCCAGCGGATAGTTGGACCCGCTCGGCAGCAATTGCGTCACCGCGTCGCCGACCGGCTCGGGAATGACCACAGGCCCCTCGGGCAAGCGGTGCGTCTCCATATACCAGTCGGCGCGCGCCAGCGCCTCCAGCTCCGCCACCACCGGCCCGGCCACCCGCGCCACCAGTTCCTGGTTGACGATGCCGGGCTTGAAGTCGCGCGTGACGATATTCTGCGATCCGACATGGCCGATCACCCCGTCGATCACGAACAGCTTGCGATGGTTGCGCATGTCGCGCCTTGTTCGCCCGCGGATCCAGCGGAACGGCAGCGCAGCGCACAACTCGACGCCCGCCGCGGTCAGCATCGCTTCCATCCCCTTGCGCCAGGGCCGCGATCCGACCGGATCATACATCACCTGCACGGTGACGCCCCGCTTCACCGCCGCGCCCAGCGCATCGGCCACCCGCCGCCCCACCGCATCGTCGGCAAAGATATAGACCAGGATGCGCACGCTCTGCCGCGCGGCGTTGATGTCCGCCACCAGCCGGTCGATCGCGACGATATAGTCGAAGATCAGATCGACCCGGTTGCCGCCGGTCGCCGGCATCTTGCCCAGCTTTGCGGCGAGGTCGACGATCGGCGCACGATCAGGGTCGGGTGATGGCGCATGGGGCAGCAGCCGCGCCGCAATGCCGCCGAACCAGGGATCAAGCTCGCCGAATCGGGCGCGCCGCCATTCGGGGAAACGCGGGCTGCCGATGATCCAGAACAGGATCAACCCCGGCACCGGCAGGAAGAAGATCAGCAGCAGCCAGGCCCGCGTCGCCGCCGGCGTCCGGCGAAAGGGGACGGCGATCAGCGCGCCGATGCGGATCGCCCATTCGAGGCAATAATAGAAAAGGCCGAAGTCGCTGTCGGGGAGGTTGACCATGTGACCGACCTCCCCCGTCTATGCTCAGCGAGCGCCCAGATCGCCCTGGCCGACCGTGCCGCTGGCCATTTCCAGCATCCGGTCGAGGCTCTTCTTGGCGGCGACGCGCAGCGTCTCGTCCATCTCGATGCGCGGGCTGAGATCACGCAGCGACAGATAGAGCTTCTCCATCGTGTTGAGCGCCATGTATGGGCAGATATTGCAGTTGCAGTTGCCGTCCGCGCCCGGCGCGCCGATGAAATTCTTGTCCGGCACGCTTTTTTGCATCTGGTGGATGATATGCGGTTCGGTTGCGACGATCAGCGTGTCGCCCGGCATCGTCTTGGCAAAGTCCAATATGCCGCTGGTCGACCCGACATAATCGGCATGGTCGACGATATAGGGCGGACATTCCGGATGCGCGGCGATCGGGGCATCGGGGTGCTGGGCCTTGAGCTTCAGCAATTCGGTCTCGCTGAACGCCTCATGCACGATGCACACGCCCGGCCACAGCAGCATGTCGCGGCCCAGCTTGCGCTTCAGGTAACCACCCAGATGCTTGTCGGGGCCGAAGATGATCTTCTGATCCTTGGGGATCTGCGCCAGGATCTTCTCGGCCGACGACGACGTCACGATGATGTCGGACAGCGCCTTCACCTCGGCCGAACAGTTGATGTAGCTCAGCGCAATATGATCGGGATGCGCCTCGCGGAACGCCTTGAACTGGGCGGGTGGGCAGCTGTCCTCCAGCGAACAGCCGGCGTCCATGTCGGGCAGCACGACGATCTTCTGCGGCGACAGGATCTTGGCCGTCTCCGCCATGAAGCGCACGCCGCAGAAAGCGATGACATCGGCGTCGGTCTCGGCCGCCTTGCGCGACAGTTCCAGGCTGTCACCGACGAAATCGGACAGATCCTGAATCTCGGGCGACTGGTAATAATGGCCCAGGATGACGGCGTTGCGCTCCTTGCGCAGGCGGTCGATCTCCGCGCGCAGGTCCGTCCCCTGCGGAATTCCAGTGAAAGCGTTCATACCCTGTGACTCCTCGGTCTTACCGGGCGCCCTAGCGGGCCTGTCTCCGGTTTGCCAGTACCTCGTTGACCGGCGTGGTCACGTCCCAGCGATCGCGATTGGGTCGTTCCGCCGGAAAGGTGACGATCACCCGCGCATCGCCCTGCCCGGCCGCTGCCAGCGGCGCCGCCATCAGCTTCACCAGCGCGGCCCGGCCATATTCGCGCGCCTGCGCCATCCGCTCGGGCGACCCGGCCGATTTGGCGGCCCGTGCCTGCGCGTAAGCCGACGTGCGCCGGCTCAGTTCCTCGCCCGCCTCGCGCGTCACGAACAGGCCGCTGGTCCGCACCAAAGTCCGCTGGCTCTCGTCGACATTGGGTTTGCCGACGGTCACGTCGGGCGCATTCACGATCAGGGTGCGGCGCTCCGCATCCCATTCCAGGTCATCCGCACCGATCGCGCCGACATTGACGAAATAATCGACCGAAAAGGGCATCTTCACCACCTGGTCGGACTTCAGCCAGCCAAAGCCGCGCACATCGCGCGCGCTGCTCTGGATCGTGCCGCTGAGTTCGGAGACCTTCAGGCTGCTGGTACCGGCAATCTTCTCGGCAATGACCTTGGTCACCGCCGTCCCGTCATCCTCGACGCTCACCACATAGTCGCGATTATAGCGCTGCCAGCCGACCAGCATCGCCCCGCCGACAATCAGGATCAGCAGCGCGACCGCGACCGGCCCGGCATAGCGCTTCAGCGCATCTGCCATCGCCCATCCTCCAGCGGCACGGCCATGCCCCGGCCATTGAGGTCAATGAGATGCGCCAGCACCGATCGCCCGGCCGCCCCGTAAAGGCGCGGGTCCACGCCCTTGTACATCTCCGCCACCATGTCGGGGATGGCGCTGTCGCCATTACGCTCCAGGAAGCGCATGATCTGCCCCTCGCGCTGCTTGCGATGGCCCATCATGCCGCGCACCAGCCGCTGCGGATTTTCCACCGGTTCGCCATGGGCCGGATAATAGACGATATCGTCCCGCTCCAGCAGCCGCTGCATCGATCGCATATAGGCGGTCATGTCGCCATCGGGCGGAGAAATGACGCTGGTGGACCAGCCCATCACATGGTCGCCGGTGAACAGCGCCTTGTCCTGCACCAGCGCAAAGCAGAGATGGTTGGACGTATGGCCCGGCGTCGCCACCGCCGCCAGCGTCCAGCCGGTGCCGGCCACCCCCTCGCCATCACCCAGCACCCGGTCGGGCCGATAGTCCGCGTCAAAGGCCGCGTCCGCGCGCGGCCCATCGTCGCTCAGCGTCAGCGGCGCACAGCCGATGATCGGCGCGCCGGTCATCACGCTCAGCGGCCGCGCCGCCGGACTATGGTCGCGATGGGTATGGGTGCAGAGGATCGCCACCACGCGCCGCCCGCCGATCGCGGCGATCAGCGCGTCGAGATGCTCGGCCTCGTCCGGCCCCGGATCGATCACCGCCACATCCGCGCCGCCGACCAGATAGGTCTGGGTGCCGGTATAGGTGAAGGGCGACGGATTGGGCGCCAGCACGCGCGCCACCAGCGGCGACAGCGTCATCAGGATGCCGGTCGGCAAATCGGCCGGATCGAACGGGGTAGCCATGGCTCCCATGTGCCCATTTCCCGGCGGATTTCAAGGGCACGCTGCCATTCCTCCCCGAGCTTGCTCGGGGAGGGGGACCGCCGCCGCAGGCGGTGGTGGAGGGGTGGGCCTCCGCGCCACCTGTCCTACGTCGCCCCCCTCTGCTAGGCTGCCGCCATGCGCAGCGCAGCCCCTCCCCGCATTCCCCGCTCCACGAAACAAGATTTCCAACTCTTGTTTCAACCTATCAAAATGTGCGGGAAATATGCGAAGTTAAGCGCGGCATTTCCAACATGACCCCTTCCCTCCCAGAACGCTGGCGCCAGCATCTCAGCCTCGACCGGCGGCGCTCGACCCATACGGTGCGGGCCTATGTCGCCACGGCCGAGCGGCTGATCTCCTTCCTCGCCGAGCATCAGGGCCAGGCCGTGACCGCCGCCAGCCTCGCCCGGCTGGAGCAGGCGGACCTGCGCGCCTATCTCGCCAGCCGCCGGGTCGACGGCATCGGCAATATCTCCGCCGCACGCGAATTGTCGGCGGTGCGCGGTTTCCTGAAATTTGTCGGCGGCGCGGAAGCCCGCATCCCCCAGCTCAAGGGGCCACGGGTCAAGCGCGGCCTGCCCCGCCCGATCTCTCCTGACGAGGCACTGGCGCTGGCCGGCGACGTTGCCGAGGGCGCGCGCGAGGACTGGATCGGCGCGCGCGACTGGGCGGTGCTGCTGCTGCTCTATGGCGCGGGCCTGCGCATTGGCGAGGCGATGGGGCTGATGGGCGACATATTGCCGCTGGGCGACACGCTGCGCGTCACCGGCAAGCGCGGCAAGACGCGGCTGGTGCCGCTGCTGCCGCAGGTCCGCGCCGCGATCGAGGCCTATGCCGAGCAATGCCCCTGGTCCCCGGAGCGCGACCAGCCACTGTTCCGGGGTGCGCGCGGCGGTCCGCTTTCGGCCGCGCTCATTCGCCGGTCGGTGCAGGGCGCGCGCGGGCGCCTCGGCCTGTCGGACCGCACCACGCCCCATGCGCTGCGCCACAGTTTCGCGACCCATCTGCTCGGTCGCGGCGCCGATCTTCGCTCCCTTCAGGAACTGCTCGGCCATGCCAGCCTGACCTCGACCCAGGTCTATACGCAGGTCGATGCTGCCCATCTGCTCGACGTCTATCGCGCCGCCCATCCCCGCGCCTGAAACGGCCATGGATTCGCCGTAATCCTACGTCAGCCTCGCTGGCAGATCCCCGTTGCGACCGGAGGAACCCCAGGATGCTGCGTCTGTTGATGGCCCTGCAAAGCGTTGGCGGCACTGACATCCCGCCCGACTTCGACCTGCAGAAAGTGCAGCCCGCGCCCAGTCCCAACGCCATCGTCGTCACCGGCCGCCGCCGCGACGAACGAGTCGACCGCGACGGCGTTGCCACAAGCGAGGAGCCGCCGCTCGGCCGGGCCGAGACCACCCTGTTCGGCAAGGTGAAGGGCAATGTCCATGTCGAAAGCCAGACCATGGCGAACGGCACCACCTCGCAGCGGGTGATGGTGGGCATCAAGCTGCCCTTCTGAGCCTGTTTGAAAAAATCGCGAAAGGGCGATTTTTCAATACGGTTCCAGCCCACTCCCCCGCCCAACCACCCGACAGGATGACACTGGATCGGGCGGTTAGGCGGAGGAGCGGGCTGGAGCCGGCTTTCTCAAACAGACGCTTACCCCTTGGGCCGCCAGGTCGCCAGCCGCCAGAGATAGAGCAGCACCGCGCCGACCACGCAGGCGGTCGCCACCGGTCCCACATATTTGTCGATGTCGCGGAAATTCTGGCCGAGCAGGAAACCGGCATAGGCCAGCACCAGATTCCACACCAGCGCGCCGCCGGCAGTCCAGATCAGGAAACGCACATGCCCCATGCGGAACAGGCCGGCGGGCAGCGAGATCATCGTGCGGAAGGCCGGCATGAAGCGGAACACGAAGACGACGATCTGGCCATATTTGCCGAACAGCCGGTCCAGCGCCTCGACATCGCGCCATTCCAGCGTCGCCCAGCGGCCGAAGCGGTCGACCAGCGGCTTCAACCGGCCAAAGCCCAATATATGGCCGACCAGATACCAGAAATAATTGCCGATCGTGGTGCCCAGCGTGCCCGCCAGCAGCAGCCATTCCATCGCCATCCGCCCCTGGCCGACGCGGATGCCGCCAATCCCCATGATCAGTTCGGACGGGATCGGCGGAAAGACATTTTCGAGGATCATCAGCAGGAAGATCCCCCAATAGCCCCCCGCATCGATCAGCCGCAGCACCCAGTCGGTCATGACCGAAATCCGTTGGCGCCCGAACGCCCCCCCTCCGTTCGCCCTGAGCCTGTCGAAGGGCTCGGCCGACCGAAGGGAGGCACTTCGCTCCGCTCAGTTGAGGGCTTCGACAAGCTCAGCCCGAACGGATTTCGTTGTACCAAGCCCAAACTGCCCAAGGCTTAAGCCGCCGCCCGTGCCGCCAGGCGCGCGTCGATCGCGTCCCAGATCATGCCGCCGGTGTCGGTGCCGTCGAACGCATCGATCGACACGATGCCGGTCGGCGACGTCACGTTGATCTCGGTCAGCCATTCGCCGCCGATCACGTCGATGCCGACGAACAACAGGCCGCGGCGCTTCAATTCCGGCCCCATCGCCTCGCAGATTTCCCGCTCGCGATCGGTCAGCACCGTCTTGGCCGCCGATCCGCCGACCGCCAGGTTGGACCGGATCTCGCCCGCGCCCGGAATGCGGTTGACCGCGCCCGCGACCTCGCCATCGACCAGCACGATGCGCTTGTCGCCCTGCGCGACGCCGGGGATGAAGGCCTGGACCATGAAGGGTTCGACCCACGAAGCCTTGAACAGTTCCACCAGCGACGACAGGTTCGCGCCATTGCTGCCGACATGGAACACCGCGACGCCGCCATTGCCATAGAGCGGCTTCACCACGATCTCGCCATGCTCGGCCAGGAAGCTCTTCACCTCGGCCAGGTCGCGGGTGATCATCGTCGGCGGCATGAAGCGAGCATAGTCGAGCACGAACAGCTTTTCCGGCGCATTGCGGACGCTGGCCGGGTCGTTCACCACCAAAGTCTCTTCCTGCACCCGCTCCAGCAAATGGGTGGCGGTGATATAGCTCAGATCAAAGGGCGGATCCTGCCGCATCCACACGACATCGACGTCGCGGCCCAGGTCCAGCATCTCCGGCTCGCCCAGCGCATAATGATCGCCCTCGACCTTCTGCACCTTCACCGGCCGCGCCTTGGCCAGCACCCGGCCGTCGCGATAGGTCAGGTCCGGCGCCAGATAATGATAGAGCTTATGCCCCCGCGCCTGCGCCGCCAGCATGATGTGGAAGGTCGAATCGCCGGCGATCCTGATCCCTTCCATCGGGTCCATCTGCATGGCGACGGTCAGGGGGTTGAGTTCGGTCATCTTCATTCCTTTTACCGTTCGCCCTGAGCGAAGTCGAAGGGCTCCGCCGAGCGTTAGCGAGGTGACTTGCCTTCGCTGGCGCTCAGGCGTGGGCTTCGACTTCGCTCAGCCCGAACGGAATGGAGAGCCTTCACCCCCCATGCCAGACATTGGCCAGATGGCGTGGCGGGCGGCCGGGCGCAAGGAGGATGACGTCAATTCGCATGTCGTCTCCGGGTCTTGCCAGCTGATGCCATAATATTTCGGCGCTCGCCGCCACCCGCGCCAGTCGGCGCTGGTCGATCGCAACGTCCAGCTCGGCGTCGGTGGCGCGGCTCTTCACCTCGACAAAGGCCAGCATCGCGCCCTTGCGTGCGACCAGGTCGACCTCGCCCGCCGGCGTACGCAGGCGCTGGCCGACGATCTGCCAGCCCTTGAGGCGCAGCCACCAGGCGGCGATGCGTTCGGCCTGTCGGCCGCGCTTCTCCGCCTGCTGACGGTTCACGCCTCGCGTTCTCCCTTCAGTTCGTTCGCCCGGTCATAGAGCGTCCGCCGGTCGAGCCCCAGCTTCTTGGCAACCTCGCCCGCCGCCTTCGATACCGGCAGCCGGGTCAGCGCCTCCCGCAGCGCCGCGTCGGCATCCTCGGCGCTGGCCGGCGGCGCCTCGCCGGGCGGGCCGACGATGACGACGATCTCCCCCTTGGGCGGCGCATCGGCATAGCGGGCGGACAATTCGCTCAGCGTGCCGGTCGCCGTCTCCTCGAAGGTCTTGCTGATCTCGCGGCTGACCGCCGCCTCGCGATCGCCCAGATGCACGGCCATCGACGACAGGCTTTCCGACAGGCGCGGCCCGCTTTCGTAGAAGACCAAGGTCGCGCGCAGCGCCACCACTTCGGCCAGCACGTCGCCCCGCGCCTTCGCCTTGTTCGGCAGGAAGCCCATGAACAGGAACCGGTCGGTCGGCAGGCCCGACAGGGTCAGCGCCGCGATCGCCGCGCTCGGCCCCGGCAGGGTCGTGATCTTGCGCCCCGCCGCCCGCGCATCGCGCACCAGCTTGTAGCCGGGATCGGAAATCAGCGGCGTCCCCGCGTCCGACAGCAGCGCCACCGATTCGCTCGCCATCCGCTCGATCAGCCGCTGCCGCACATTTTCCGCGCTATGGTCATGATAGGGAATCATCGGTCGATCCGATCCCGCATGGCGCAGCAGCCTTGCGCTGACCCGTGTATCTTCCACGGCGACCACGTCGGCCAACCGCAGGACTTCCGCCGCGCGCGGCGTAAGGTCTCCAAGGTTGCCGATCGGCCCCGCCACGATGTAAAGCCCGGGCTCAAGCCCGGATGCCAATATAGTTTCCATAAGGATCCCAGATGACAGAGACGGATGCCCCCCGGCAAGCGAACATGTTCGCGGCGATGAAGCGCAGCGCGCGATGGCTGTTCGTTGCCAGCACCATCATGCTTGCCGCCTGTCAGTCGATCGTGCCCAAGGGCCCCGGCCCTGCCCAGCCCACCGGTCCCGCCAAGCCGACCGGCCCGGAAGTGACCCAGGGCCTGCCGACCGACACCGCGCGCCACCGCGTCGCGCTGCTGGTGCCGACCAGCGGCCCCAATGCGGGCGTGGGCCAGTCGATCGCCAACGCCACCACCCTGGCGCTGATGGACATCAAGACCGACAAGGTCCGCATCACCACCTATGACACCGCCACCGGCGCGGCAGCCGCCGCCAACCGGGCGCTGGCCGACGGCAACCGCCTGATCCTGGGTCCGCTGCTGGCCGATGACGCCCGCATCGTCGGGCCGATCGCGGCCAAGGCCAATGTCCCGGTCATCAGCTTCTCCAACGACACCAGCGTTGCGGGCAGCAACATCTTCCTGATGGGCTATACCCCCAACCAGTCGATCGAGCGGGTGATCGGCTTCGCCCGTCAAAAGGGCCTGTCCAATTTCGGCGCGCTGGTGCCGCGCGGCACCTATGGCGAGCGCGCCGGCAATGCGCTGCTGCGCGCGGTCGAACAGGCCGGCGGCACGGTCGTGTCGATGCAGACCTTCGACCGCACCCCCGCCTCGATCACCGCCGCGGTCAAGAAGCTGCAGGCCTCGTCCAGCTATGACGCGCTGCTGATCGCGGACAGCGGCCGGGTCGCGCTGCAGGTCGCGCCGATCGTGCGCAAGAATGGCGGCGCCAATGCCCGCCTGCTCGGCACCGAAATCTGGAATACCGAGGAATCGCTGGCCACCAGCCCCGTGCTGCGCGGCGCCTGGTATGCCAGCGTGTCGGATGGCCTCTATCGCCAGCTCGCGACCAAATATCGCACCCGCTATGGCAGCGCGCCCTTCCGCCTGTCGTCGATGGGCTATGACGCGGTGTTGCTGACGGTGCGGATCGCCCAGGACTGGAAGCCGGGCGCGCCCTTCCCCACCGCGCGCCTGCGCGATCCGGGCGGCTTTGCCGGCATCGACGGCGCCTTCCGCTTCAACCGCAACGGCATCGCCGAACGCGCACTGGAAGTGAGCGAGGTCGGCGCCGGCACGATCAGCGTGGTCGATCCCGCCCCACGCGGCTTCGGCAACTAAGCAAAGGGGGCCGGAAGGCCCCCTTTTTCGTTACGGATCAAATCCGCGTCGTCGGCACGATCAGCGGCAGGCCGTCGCTGACGTCGATCCGCGCGGCGACGCCATAGACGGATGCCAGCCGCTCCGGCGTCAGCACGTCCATCGGCGCCCCGTCCGCCACCAGCGCGCCGCCATCCATCAGCAACAGCCGATCGCAATAGCGCGCCGCCATGGCCAGGTCGTGCAGCACCGTGACGACCAGCGCCCCGCCCTGCGCCTGCGCCCGCAACAAGGCCATCACGTCGATCTGGTGGCCGGGGTCGAGCGCGGCGAGTGGCTCGTCGGCGATCAGCGCCGGCGCACCCACCGCCAGCGCCCGCGCCAGCAGCACCCGCGCCCGCTCGCCGCCAGACAGCTCAGTGGCGATCCGCCCCTTGAAGCCGGTGACATCGGCGCGGGCCATCGCATCCTCGATCGCCGCCTCATCGTCGGCGGTCAGGCGCGACAGCGGCCCCAGATGCGGCAAGCGCCCCAGCGCCACCAGCCGCTCGACCGCCAGGGGCCAGTGCAAGGTCTGGCCCTGCGGCAGATAGGCGATGGACCGCGCCACCGCCTGGCGCGACAGCCGCTCGACCGGCGTGCCGTCCAGCAGCGCGCGTCCGGCGGCCGGCTTCACCAGCCCCAGCAGCGCCCGCACCAGGGTCGACTTGCCCGCGCCATTGGGGCCGATCACGCCGATCAACTGCCCCGGCGCCATGGTCAGGTCGACGCCGCGCACCGCCAGATGGCGGCCCAGCCGGACGTCCAGTTGCTCGGTCGACAGGGTCACCATAGCCGCCGCTCCCGCATCAGGTGAATGAGGAAGACCGGCACGCCCAGGATCGCGGTCAGCACGCCCAGCTTCAGCTCGCTGCTGGTCGGGATGACGCGCACGCCGATATCGGCCAGGGTCAGCAGCACCGCGCCGCCCAGCATGGATGGCAACAGCAGCGCGGACGGCGAGCGATCGGTCAGCGGCCGCACCAGATGCGGCACGATCAGGCCGACGAAGCCGATCGATCCGGTCACCGCCACCGCGCCGCCGACACCGATCGCCACCCCCGCCATCAACCGCAGCCGCGCCCGCGACAGGTCGACGCCCAGCGCCCGCGCGCCATCCTCGCCCAAAGTCAGCGCATCGAGCGCGCGCCCGTCATAGAGCAGCAGCGCCGCACCGACCGCGATGCAGGGCAGCGCCAGCAGCAGATGGTCGATGCTGCGATTTTCCAGGCTGCCCATCAGCCAGCTCATAATCTCCATCGCGGCAAAGGGATTGGGCGACAGGTTGAGTGCCAGGCTGATCCCCGCCCCCGCCAACGTTGCGACCGCGATACCCGCCAGGATCAGCGTCAACGGGCTTTCCGACGGCCCGGCAAGCAGGAACAGCGCGCCGATCGCCGCCAGTGCGGTGACGATCGCCAGCAGTGGCAATGCCATCGGATGCAATTCGGACAGGCCGAAATAGAGCGCGATCACCGCCCCCAGCGCCGCCGCATTGGACACGCCCAGCACGGCGGGTTCGGCCAGCGGATTGCGCAGATAGCCCTGCAGTGCCGCGCCCGACAGGCCCAGCATGGCGCCAACCAGCAGGCCGATCGCCATGCGCGGCAGGCGCAGGTCGATGACGATCGCGCGCGCCACCATGTCGCCACCGCCGGCCAGCACCGCCAGAATGCGGGCCGGCGCGATCGTCACCGATCCCAGCGCGACCGACGCGATAGCCGCGACCAGCAGCAGGGCGATCAGCCCCGGCAGCAACAGAGGATGCCGCCGCCCGCTCATGCGCGCCGCTCCTTAGAAGCGGACACGCACGCCGCCATAGGCCGACCGGCCATAGGTGCCATAGCCATAGGCCGTGGCGTAATCCGCATCGAACAGATTGTCGATCCGGCCATAGACTTCCAGATGGTCGCCCACGGGGAAGGACGCGCGCAGCCCGGCCAGCGCATAGCCGTCGAGCCGGCGCGTGTTCGCCGTGTCGTCATAGCTGTCGCCGACCATGGTCAGCGTCGCGCCGGTAGACAGGCCGAAGGACCAGAGATAGTCGGCCGACACACTGACCGCATTGGCGGCGCGGCGCGGCAGGCGATTGCCGTCGGTGGCCCCGCCCGACCGGTCGCGCGCATCGACATAGCTGTAGGATGCCGCCACCGTCAGCGCCTCGACCGGCTTCAGCGTCAGCGTCGCTTCCACGCCCTTGGCGCGGGTCCGGTCCAGATTGCCATAGGTGTAGGTCGCATAATCATAATTGATCTGGTTGCGGGTATCGCGCCGGAAGGCGGTCAGCGACAGCATAGCCTTGTCCCCGTCCAGGCTCTGGTCGAAGCCGATATCATAGCTTTTCGACCGCTCCGGCCGCAGCGCGCTGTTGCCGCTATAGGTGTCGTAGAGCTGATAGAGGGACGGCGCCTTGAACCCCTCGCCATAGGAGAGGCGGATATTGGTCGCGCCGGCATTCGGCGTGTAATTGGCGTTGGCGCCAAAGGTGGTCGCACCGCCGAACTGGCTATGATCGTCATGGCGCAGCCCGCCGGTGACGGCCAGGCCCGTGAGCGGCTTCACCACCGCCAGCGCATAGACGCTGTCGATATTCGCCTTCGCGCTCGCTATGTCGCCAAAGCCGAAATACTCATAGTCCGGCCGCTCATGCTCATAGCCGAAGATCAGCTTGGCCTGATCCACCGGGGCATAGACGCCCTCATATTCGAAGCGCAGATTGGTGCCCGAATAGCCATAGTCCGGGTCGGTGCCGCGCACGAAATAATAGTCGCGGTCGTTGCGCATCCAGGTAACGGCGGCGCGGTTGGTCAGCTTGCCGTCGAGCAGCGCCAGGTTGATCCCGGCATAGCCGACATATTGGTCCAGCTTGCTGACGTCGCTGCTGTCGGCCGGCGCGCCGAAGAAGCTGTCATAGTCGAGATCGGCATGGATATAGTAACCGCGCAGGTCGAGGCTCAGGCTGTCGGAAAAGGCGATCTTCAGCTTGGCATTGGTGGCGATATTCTCATAGCCATCCTTCTCGACGCCGCCGAACGACCGGCCGACCGAGGAAATGCCGTCGGTGTTGAAATAGGCGACGCCCACGCCGCCCGACACCGCGCCGCGCGTGCCCGACACATCGGCCTTCGCGTTCAACGTGTCGCTATAGCCATAATCGGCCGCGGCATTGACCTCGAAACCCTCGCTCGGCGCGCCGGTCATCACATTGACCACGCCGCCGATCGCCTGGCTGCCATAGACCACCGAGTTGGAGCCGCGCAGCACTTCGATCCGGCGGATATTGCCGGTCAACAGATGGCCGAAATCATAGCCGTCGCCGATGCCGCTCGGGTCGTTGACCTTGACCCCGTCGATCAGCACCAGCGTCTGGGTCGTCTCCGCGCCGCGCAGCGACACGCCGGTCACACCGCCGGTGGAACCGTTGCGGCTGAAGCGGACGCCCGGCGTGGTGGCGAGCAGGTCGACGACATCGACCGCCTGGCGCGTCCTGATCGTGTCGGCATCGATCACCGTGATCGCCTGGCCGACCTCGTCGCGCGGCTGTGCGATGCCCGAAGCGGTGACGACGATATCGTCATCCTGGGCCAATGCCGGCGTAGCGGCCAGCAGCGCGATCAGCGAAATCCCCAACGTCTTCATTTTATCGTCCCCCGGCGTCCGTCGATTTGGAACCGGGGCGTCCGCACAAGCGGTCGCTGCGTGAGGATCGGGAAGACGCCAGCGCCCCGCCCCACGCACCGATGCGGCCCCGGCCGCCATGGGCGTCGCTCGACGGAAACACCGCGCCATGGCCATCCCCTGGGCCAGGGCAAGAGCGACCAGACGCCGGCAGGTCTCCTGGCTCGCGGGTCAGGGCAGCGATGCGCCAGCCTTCCCGGACCTATCGGTCCAGTGGCCGGTTCCGGCCCTCCCCTTTTGAAGAGCCTGGGAACCCTGCGCATCGCGCTCACCGCTTACAGTTGCAGGGACAGCCGCGGATTTGGAAGGGCTGCGCCCCCCGCACCGCATTCCCGTTTTCAGCCCTTGCGGGCACCGGCGCGATCATGCGCGTCCGGGGCTTTTGACTACCCCGGCGCGCGGCCCCCATAAGCCAAAGCACAAGCCCTGCCAAGCGGGCCAGGATCGCCCCGGCGGATCGTTGCGCGGCGCCGGCGGGCGGCTATGCAGGGGCCTCTTACCGGGAGACGCCAAATGACCGATTCGCTTGCCATCACTGCCGCCGACGTCGCCGATGCCGCGCGGCTGATCGCGCCGGCGGCGGTCCGCACCCCGCTGATCGAGAATGCCGCACTCAACGATCATTGCGGCCGGCGGGTGCTGGTGAAGTTCGAGGGCGCCCAGCATAGCGGATCGTTCAAGTTCCGTGGCGCCTATAACCGCCTCGCCCGACTGAACGCTGCGGAACGCGCGGCGGGCGTCGTCGCCTGGTCCTCGGGCAATCATGCCCAGGGCGTCGCCTTTGCCGCGCGCCTGCTCGGCATTCCCGCCACGATCGTGATGCCGGCCGACGCCCCTGCGATCAAGACCGCCAACACCCGTGCGCTCGGCGCCGAGGTCGTCCCCTATGACCGCTTCACCCAGAGCCGTGAGGCAATCGCCACCGCCCTGGCCACCGAACGCGGCGCGACGCTGGTTCCCTCCTTCGACGATCCCTTCATCATCGCCGGCCAAGGCACGATCGGCCTCGAAATATTGGAGCAGGCCCAGGCCGCCGGCGCCGACCTCAAGCAGATTCTCGTCTGCTGCGGTGGCGGCGGGCTGGTCGCGGGCACGGCGACAGCGGTAAAGGCCGCCCGCCCCGACATCAGCGTCTATGCGGTCGAACCCGCCGGTTTCGACGACACCGCCCGCTCGCTTGCCAGCGGCGTGCGCGAAAGCGTCTCGCCCGACGCGCGCAGCATCTGTGACGCGCTGCTGGCGCCCAGCCCCGGCGCGCTGACCTTCCCGATCAACCATGCCCTGCTGGCCGGCGGCCTGGTCGTCAGCGACGATCAGGTGCGCGACGCGATGCGCTTCGCCTTCACCATGCTCAAGCTGGTGGTCGAACCAGGCGGCGCAGTCGCGCTCGCCGCCATGCTTGCCGGCCTCGCCCCGCCCACCGACGGCGCCACCGCCCTCGTCATCTCCGGCGCCAATGTCGATCCGGCCACCTATGCCGCGATCATCGGCGGCCCGAACGCCTGACCGCTGGTCTTTTGCCCCGTCCCGCACTAAATGCGGCGCCATGATGAGCCGCTTTTCCAAGATGCATGGTCTGGGCAATGATTTCGTCGTGATCGACGCGCGCCAAGCGCCGGTCGCGATGACGGAGGCGCGCGCCCGCGCCATTGCCGATCGCCATGCCGGCATCGGCTGTGACCAGTTGATCGTCATCGGCGATGCCGAGACCGGCGACCAGGCCGACGTGTCGATGCTGATCTTCAATTCCGACGGTTCGGAAGTGGAAGCCTGCGGCAATGCCACCCGCTGCGTGCCACTGTTCGTCGGCAAGGACGTGCTGATCCGGACCAGGGCCGGGCTGCTCGACGCCAAGGGCGTGGACGGCGGCGCCAGCGTCGACATGGGCGCGCCCCGCTTCGATTGGGACGCGATCCCGCTCGCTTATCCGATGGACACGCTGACGATGTCGGCCAGTTGGGAAGACCTGCCCGCGCCGGCCGCCGTCAATGTCGGCAACCCGCATGTGATCTTCTTCGTCGAGGATCTGGACGCGGTCGATTTCGAGCGCCTCGGCCCGCTGATCGAGCATGATCCGCTCTTCCCCGCCCGCGTGAACGTCAATTTCGCGCAGGTCGTCGGCCCGCAGCATCTGCGCCTGATCGTCTGGGAACGCGGCGCCGGCCTCACCCGCGCCTGCGGCACCGGCGCCTGCGCCACCGCCGTCGCGGCGATCCGGCGCAAGCTGATGGCCGGCCCGGTGACGGTCAGCCTGCCGGGCGGCGACCTGGAGATCGACTGGGCACCGGGCGGCACGATCCGCATGACCGGCCCCGCCACCCATGTGTTCGACGGCGAGGCGGACTGGGACCGCTTCTGACCGTGCCCGGTCCCGACATCATCACCCTGGGCTGCCGGCTCAACATCGCGGAGAGCGAGGCTATTCGCGAAATGGCCGGCGCACAGGACGACCTGATCGTCGTCAACAGCTGCGCCGTGACGGCCGAGGCCGTGCGCCAGACCCGGCAGGCGATCCGCCGCGCCAGGCGAGACCGCCCCGACGCCCGCATCCTCGTCACCGGCTGCGCCGCCCAGACCGAACCCCAGACCTTCGCCGCCATGGCGGAAGTGGACGGCGTGATCGGCAACCGGGAGAAGCTGGAGGCAGCCGCCTTCGCCCCGGTGGCGGATAAGGTCAACGTCTCCGACATCATGGCCGTGCGCGACACCGCGCCGCACATGGCCAGCGCCTTTGCCGAACATGCGCGCGCCTTTCTGGAGGTGCAGAATGGCTGCGACCATCGCTGCACCTTCTGCATCATCCCTTATGGCCGGGGGAACAGCCGCTCCGTGCCCGCCGGCGCGGTGATCGACAAGGCGAAGCAACTGGTCGACGCGGGCTATGGCGAGATCGTGCTGACCGGCGTTGATGTCACCAGCTATGGCCCCGACCTGCCGGGCAGCCCCTCGCTCGGCCAGCTTGTCGAACGACTGCTGCGCCATGTGCCGGACCTGCCCCGGCTGCGCCTTTCCTCGATCGACAGCGTCGAGATTGACGAGCGGCTGTTCGACCTCATCGCCCATGAGCCGCGGATGATGCCGCATCTGCATCTCTCGCTGCAGGCGGGCGACGACATGATCTTGAAGCGCATGAAGCGCCGCCATGCCCGCGCCGATGCCGTGCGCATCGTCGAGCGGGTGAAGGCCGTCCGCCCGGACATCAGCATCGGCGCCGACATCATCGCCGGCTTCCCGACCGAGGATGATGCCATGTTCGCCAACAGCCTGGCGCTGGTTGCCGATTGCGACATCGTCCATGGCCATATCTTCCCCTATTCGCCGCGCACCGGCACGCCCGCCGCGCGCATGCCCCAGCTGGATCGCGCCACCATCAAGGCGCGCGCCGCGCTGCTGCGCGATGCCTGCGCGGCGCAGCGCGACGCCTGGCTCGCCCGGCTGGTCGGCACCCGCCAGTCGGTGCTGGTCGAACGCAATGGCCTGTCGGGCCATGCCGAAAATTTCGCGCCGGTGCGCTTCACCACGCCCCAGCCCCCCTCCACGATCGTCGCGGCCCGCATCAGCGGCCTTGAGAATGGCGCGCTGATCGCGCAAGAGGCGCAATAATGACTGACACCGGCACCAGCTGGCGCGACCGCCTCTTCGGCGGCCTCAAGCGCACATCCGACAAGCTCGGCGAGAATCTGACCGGCCTTTTCACCAAGGCCGCACTCGACGACCAGACCCTCGACGAGATTGAGGAAGCCCTGATCATGTCCGATCTCGGCCCGGTCATGGCCGGCCGGGTTCGTGATCGCCTGGCCGAAGGGCGCTACAACAAGGAACTGACCGAGGAATATCTGCGCGAGATCATCGCGGAGGAGATCGAGAAGGTGCTGGCCCCGGTCGCCCGCCCGCTGGAGATCGAAGCCTTTCCGCGCCCGCAGGTGATCCTGGTGATCGGCGTCAACGGATCGGGCAAGACCACCACCATCGCCAAGCTCGCCAATAATTTCCTGGAACAGGATTATGGCGTGATGCTGGCGGCGGGCGACACGTTCCGCGCGGCCGCGATCGGCCAGTTGAAGGTCTGGGCAGAACGCCTCGGCGTGCCCATCGTCGCTGGCAAGGAAGGCGGCGACGCGGCCGGCATCGTGTTCGACGCGGTCAAGCAGGCGACGGCCACCGGCATCGACGTGCTGATCGTCGACACCGCCGGCCGCCTGCAGAACAAGACCGAACTGATGGACGAACTGGCCAAGGTGCGCCGCGTGCTCGGCCGATTGAACCCGGCCGCCCCGCACGACGTTGTCCTGGTCCTCGATGCCACCACGGGACAGAATGCGTTGAACCAGATCGAAGTCTTCAAGGAAACCGCACAGGTCACCGGCCTGGTCATGACCAAGCTCGACGGCACCGCGCGCGGCGGCGTGCTGGTCGCGGCGGCGGAGAAATATCGCCTGCCGATCCACGCCATTGGCGTCGGCGAAAAGATCGAGGATCTGCGCCCCTTCGATGCCGGCGACATGGCACGCGCGATCGCGGGGACAGCCTATGCCCGCTGACGCCAAGAAGCCCGCCCATGGCGGCAGCCTCAGCCTCGCGCTCGATTTCGGGCCGCTGCTGGTCTTTTTCCTGAGCTACAAGGGCGCGGGCTGGTTCTGGGGTGCGGGCAACCCGATCACCGCCATGAGCTTTGGCACCGCCGCCTTCATGGCCGCGATCGTCATCGCCGTCATCATCTCCAAGGTGAAGCTCGGCCGGGTCTCGCCGATGCTGTGGCTCTCGGCGCTGCTGATCCTCTTCTTCGGCGGCCTCACCATCTATTTCCACGACCAGCGCTTCATCCAGCTGAAGCCGACCATCATCTACGCCTTCTTTGCGCTGATGCTGTTCGCCGGGCTGCTACGCGGCAAGCCGCTGCTCAAATATCTGCTCCAGGCCGCCTATGACGGGCTGACCGAGGAAGGCTGGCGCAAGCTGTCGCGCAACTGGGCCCTTTTCTTCGTCGCCATGGCGGTCGCCAACGAACTCATGCGCCGGTCGATGAGCTTCGACACCTGGCTCGCGGTCAAGGTCTGGGGCGTCACCATCGTCTCGGTCGTGTTCGCCGGCGCCAACATCCCGATGCTGCTGCGCCACGGCCTGACCCTGGACGATGGCCTCGACAGCGACGAGGTGGGCGAAACCACCCCGCCGCAGGGCTGACGAAGCGCTGACCTGCGTGGTTCAGGCCTGCGCCTGAACCACCTCGTCCACCATGATGTCGCGCAGATGGCCGTCGCGGTCCGGCCACAATATGGCATTGCCCGCCCGCATCCCGATCAGCGCGGCGCCGACCGGCGTCAGGATCGATATCCGGCCCAGCGCCACATCGGCATGGCTGGGATAGACCAGTTCCACCCGGCGCGGCGCCCCACGCGCACCATCGCGATAGAGGATGGTCGATCCCATCGCCGCGACATCGGCCGGTAGCGCCGCCCGGCTGCACAATTGCGCCCGGCCGACTTCCTCCAGCAACAACTGGCTGACATCGGGGAAGCGGTCGCGCGCCGCCCAGGCGAGGTCGGAAATCATGTCGGCTTCGGATTCGACGATATGGATCGGCGGCACGGCCGCCCACTTCTGTTGCAGGGTCATGGGAAAACTTCCTGATAGGGGTGCGCGCCCGGTCCTCGGGCGCAAAGCGTCAAGAAGGGTGCCCCGAACCTGCCGGCAGCGCGCCTGTCAGGTCCGGGGCGGATGGCCCGCGAGAAGCTGTCCCCCATGATGGCGGAAGCGTGCAAAGATGACCTTGAACGGCATGGCCGGGATCATGTTCGGCCCCGTCCCGCCTGTCAAGCAAGCCGCCCCGGCCCTGCCCGGCCGTCATCGCCCGAAAGCCCCGCCAACCGCCTGTTTCTGCGATCGTTTCGCAATAGGCACATATTGGTTTTCTTGGGCGTTGGGTGCGCATATGGGAAGCGACGGAGGCGTCCACGCCCCGCATGGACCATATGATAAACCGGCATCGCAAGCATCGCTGCGAGCCGCCCCATAACGAACCCGAGGAGTTCCGCCATGGCCTTTGTTCTGCCCGATCTTCCCTATGCCAAGGACGCCTTTGGCGACATCCTGTCGGTCGAAACCTTCGACTTCCACCACGGCAAGCATCACAATGCCTATGTCGTGAAGGCCAATGAACTGGTCGCCGCCGACGAGAGCCTGCAGGGCAAGTCGCTGGTCGAGCTGATCAAGTCGTCGAAGGGCGGCCTGTTCAACCAGGTCGGCCAGATCTGGAACCACACCTTCTACTGGAACTCGCTGTCGCCGGTGAAGACCGCCCCGACCGGCGAACTGCTCGCCAAGATCGAGGAAGCCTTCGGTTCGGTCGACGCGCTGATCGAGAAGCTCAAAGCAGAGGCCGTCGGCCACTTCGCCAGCGGCTGGGCCGCGCTGATCCTGAAGGACGGCAAGCTGGAAGTGACCAGCTATCATGACGCCGACACCCCCGTCGCGCATGAAGGCCATGCCCCGCTGCTGATCCTCGATGTGTGGGAACATGCCTATTATATCGACTATCGCAACCTGCGCCCGGCCTATGCCGAAAAGCTGCTGAAGGAAGCGATCAACTGGGACTTCGCTGCCCAGAACCTCGACGGCCAGGGCGCGAGCCGCGCCGACCAGCCGGCCTGATCGCGACAGGCTCCGATGGGGCCTGATCCACAGGATCGATGACAGAAGGACCGTCCGGTGCGCAGGCGCCGGGCGGTCCTTCTTTTTTACAGGCTTTGCGCGCTTTGCCCGCCCTGCGCTCCAATCCCCTCTTAACGCCGGCCGACGCATGATCGCACGGGGCAGGGAGGATGATCGCGATGAACATGGACGAGTTTGGCACCCAGCATGAGGAGATCGCCCTGATCGCCGCGCAACTGCGCCAGGCGATCGCCGATCCCGACCAGCCCCAGGCGGTGAGCGCATTGCGCTGGCAACTGGCGCGCAAGCTGATGGCCCATCTCGCGCTGGAGGATCGCATCCTCTACCCCGCGCTCCAGCGCCAGGGCGACGATCGCGTCCGCGCCACCGCCGCGCGCATCCAGGCCGAGATCGGCGCGCTGGCCGAGAGCTTCGCCCGCTACATGGCCGCCTGGACGGATGATCGGATCACCCGCGACTGGCGCGGCTTCTGCGCCGACAGCGGCCGGATATTGGATGCCCTTGCCCGGCGGATCGATCGGGAGGAGCGCATCCTCTACCCGCTGGCACGCTCCGTCGATGACGGGGCGACCGGCCAGATAGCCCGCGCCGGCTGACCGGCGATCAGGCCGCTTCCAGCTGCGCCACGAACAGGTCGGTCGCGCGCTGCAACTCCTGCGCGGTGCGCGACAGGCCGGCCGCCGCGCTCGACACGCGATCGGACAGATTTTCTGTATTGCGCGCGACATCGGCCACGGTCGCCATCCGCTGCGCCATATGATCGGCATCGCGGGCGGTATCGCGCGCCGACTGGCCGATCGCCGCCGTCGCATCGCGCTGGTCGGCCACTGCACGCTGGATCGCCTGCGCCGCCTGCGCCAGTTCCTCGACGCTCCCGGCGACCTCGGACAGCGCTTCCTGCGCCACCCCGGCCCCCTGCCGCGCGGACGAGGCCAGCGACTGGATTTCGCCGGTCGCACTCGCCGTCTGGTTGGACAGCTGCTTCACCTCTCCGGCCACCACCGCAAAACCGCGCCCGACCTCGCCGGCCCGTGCCGCCTCGATCGTGGCATTGAGCGCCAGCAAATTGGTGCGGGCGGCAATCTCCGTGATCGAATCGGCGAAGCTGGTGATCGACGCGGTGCGCCCTTCCATCGCCTGCATCGCCTCATGCCCCGCCACCGACACGCGCTGCGCCTCCCCGCCCAGGCTCGCCTGCTGGCTGGCCGCCGCCGCGATTGCGCTGATCGATTCGGACAATTGCTCGATCCGCCGCGCCAACACCGCCGCGCTGGCCGAGGATTGCCCCGCCGCTGCCATCGTCTCGTCCGTGCCCACGCTCGCGCGGCGCGCCAGATCATGCAGCAGCCCGGCCGATTCCTTGAGTTCGCCCGTTGCCGCGCTGACCGCGCTCACCACGCCCGCCACCGACTGGCGGAAGGCGCCGACCAGCGCCAGCGTCTCGCTGCGCCGGTCCTGCGCCATCCGTGTCTTTTCGGCGTCCCGCTCGATCCGCAGATGCGCCTCGCGCGCGTCGGACTGGCGCTGGGCATTCATCGCCGATTCCGCCGCATTGCGTCCCGCCTGCGCTTCCCGCGCCAGCCGGGCGGTGTCCGCCACATGCGCATCCTGCGCCAGCAGCAGCCCATGCAATTTGATGCTGAGATAGCCCAGGATCGTGCCCTGCAGCACCACCGCAAAGCCGTGGATGATGACCCGGCCGATCTCCGCCTGCCCCGAAAACACCCAATTGGGCGCGACATAGGTCAGCACCAGATGATGCAGCGCGATCAGCATCGACGCCAGCAGGATCGGCCGCCAGTCGTAGAGCACCGCCAGCGAGGCGAGCGCCACGAAGAAATACATGTGCGCGTCCATCTGCCAGACATGGCCGCTCAGCAGGAACAGGGTGATCGCCGGCTGCACCGCCGCCAGCGTCCCCATCACCAGCCGCACCTCCAGGTCGTTGCGACGCCGCATCACCATCCAGGTCGGCAGGATATTGGCCAGCGCCGACAGCAGCATGGCGGGCGCCGCCCGCTCATTGCCGATCATCATGCCGCCAATGCCGATCAGCACGGTCCAGATCAGGCTGCACAGCAACAGGATGCGCAGGCCATGCAGGCGCAGGCTTTCGAGACTGTTGAACGCCATCAGGCCAATCCTCCCACCGGTTCGCCACAGGCCGCGGCAAAGGCGCGCAGCGGCAAGATACCGCCCCGCAACAAGGGCAGCAGCGCGTCGCGCTGCCCCTCCACCACCATCGATCCGGGCAGGCGTCCGCTCGCCACCAGCCGGGCGCCATGCGCCACCGCATCGGGCACCAGATGCGCGCGCGCACCCGCCGTCATCGGGATCAGCAGGATGCGCCCCTGCGCCGGCGGATTGCCATAGAGCAGGGCGAGACCCAGGAGGATGATCGCGAGCTGGGCCAGCAGCACCGCACCGCGCGAGGAAGGAAGCCATATCCGCATGGCATCCCCCCTAGGAAATGTTGGTAAGGATAGGCTTAACAGGCCCGCCCGGATTTACGCATTTTGCGTAAGTCAGCCCGGATTCTGTGGTTCCGCCTGCGCCGGCAGGTCCAGCGCCGTCGCCAGCGCGTCCAGATCCGCCCCCGGCCGCACCAGCAGCCAGTCGCGGCTCGCGGCGCCATTGACCACCGTGATCGCGCCCTTGGGACAGACCCCCAGGCAATTCACCTCGATGATGCCGGCCGCCGCCTTGCGCCCCTTCTTCAGCGACAAATGCCGCCGCAGCGCCTTGGCCAGCCGCTCCTCGCCATCCTTGCCAAAGCCGCCGTCCAGCTTCTTCGAGCATTTGCGGCAGACCAGCACGGCATTATGCCAGTTGGACCGGACATGATCCTTCAATCGCTGGCGCCCCGCGGCTTCCAGGTGCGCCGTTCTTCGGCCGCGCGCAGCACCTCATAGGCGGCCTGGATTGTCTGGAACTGCACCGCCGCCTCCGCATCGCCCGGCTTCACGTCGGGATGATATTCCTTGGCCAGGCTGCGCCAGCTCTTGCGCACCGCCTCGAAATCGGCGTCATCCTCCAGCCCCAGCGCCTGCAGCGCGTGCATCTCGTCGCGCGACCGGCTGCCGTCGCCGGGACCGCCCCAGCCATGATGGGCGCTCGACTGATAGCCGCCGGCATCGCGCCGTTCGGTGCGCTCGCGCTCGGCCCGCTCTTCCTCGTCCAGCCCCTGAAAATAGTCCCAGTTGCGGTTATATTCGGCCGCATGCTCGCTGCAGAAATACCAGCGGTCCGGGCTGTTGGGCGATTTGGGCGCGGGGCAGTTACCCGGCTGGTCACAGCCGAAACGGTCGCAGATGCGCACGCGCTGCGCTTCCCGCGTCGCGCCATAGGCACGCCAGCGGGGAAAACCCCAGTCATTGGATCGGCTCTGTCTTGCCATCGGACCAAATTAGGGAAGCCGCGCCCGGAAAGCCAGCCCTGCACCGGGATTAACGGCGGAAAGTCACGCCCTGCATGTTGCCGCCGCAGCCAAGGCCACCATCGGGGCGATAGCTTTGCTCATATTTGGCCCGCGTCACGATCTTCGTGCCGTTGGTGCCAAAGATCATCGGTGGATAGGTGATGACCGCCCGCTGGTTGCGGGTCGTGCCGTCCGCCGCAATGTCGAACTGAACCCGCGTCCATCCCTCGACCCCGACGGACACCATGTCCGTGGGATAATCGGCGGATGACACCGGCGCGCTGCGCAGGCTGGGCTTGGCATCGACGATCGAACATTGCTGCGCCGACAATCCGGTCGCGGCATAATCGGCCCGTGCTGCTTCCAGATTACCGCCGGTCGCCTGCAGGCTGGCGCGCCGCACCAGCGCCGCCACGCGCAGCGGGTCATTGGCCGGCAAGGCGCCATCATCGATCACCGCGTTGAGCAGCGCCTGCGACCCGACCTTTTCCCTGGGCCTCAGATCATCATAGGCCAGGATCGCAAAGGTCGCCCGTGCATCGGCATCGGCCTGATAGTCGGCGGCGCGCAACGCATAGGGGGAATCAGGCCGGATACGGATATCCACATGCTCGGCGGCATCATGGACCAGGCGGTCGACCAGCAATTGCGCCAGCGGCGGGGCATCCGCCGTCCTCACCACCCGGCGCAGCAGCGGGCCATAGGTCTCGACATCCTCGCGCGCGGCCATCGATCCTGCCAGCAGCGGGATCAGCACCGGCACCAGTTCCACCGCCGCATCGCCCTTCTGGCTGCGGATCAGTTGGGCCTGCTGCAACAGCAGCGCGCGCTGCCGGGTCATCGGCACATTGTCCAGCACCGGGCCGGGAACGCGCCTGGCCTCCAGCCAGTCGCCCAGCGCCTTGGTCGGCCCCGCCAGCATCGACGGGCCGCCTTCTGCGGTCGAACAGCGCAGTTCCAGCCGCGTCACGAACCGGAACAGCGCCGGGATATTCTTCACGTCATCGGGCCGCCACGACCAGTCCCGCACCGCCCGCGCGAACGCCAGCGCCGACGGGCCGGGGCGCGATCCATAGGCCGGCCGGGCATAGGAAACGGCGCCGCTGTCGCTGATGCCGAATTCCACCACGGCATAATCCTCGGGCTGGACGCCATCCTCGCCGCAGCGCGGCAGCGTCATGTCCGCGCCCTGGGTGAAGTCCTGCTGCGGCATGCGCCCGGCACCGGTATAGACCAGATAATTGCGCGCCGTGTCGCGATGGCCGGCCAGCATGGCCGCGATCGACGCATCCGACCGGGTCACCAGATCATTGAAATCGACCCTGGTGGTCAGCCCGCTTTGCTGCTTCACCGCCCGCGCGAACAGTTTTTCCGCAGGATCGAACTGGCCCAGATTGAGCAGCGCCCGCCCCCGGATCAGGTCGATATGCGCCAGCGACGCCTTGTCGAACATCTTGGGGTCCGCCACCGCAATGGCATTGGCCGCTTCGGCGGCCTTCAGCGCTTCGGCCGGATCGACGAACGTACCGGCCTGCGCCTGCCCCAGCAGCGCCTGGATGCGCGCCGCCGGCCCCTCCGCTTCGGCCAGCGCCGCGCTGAAATGGGCCAGCGCGCCGACATAGTCGAGGTCGCCCATCGACACGCGCCCCAGCGTGTAGGCGGCACGATAGCGGTCGGTCGACAGGCTGGTATCATCCCTGGGCAGGGCCGGCGCCGCCTGGTTCAGCAAGTCGCGCGCCTCGGCCCAGCGCGACAGTTCCGCCAGCACCATCGCCTTGCGCACGCGCACGATCGCCAGGCTGCGCGGATTGCGCACCACCCGGCCTTCAAGCGCGGTGAGGATTTCAAGCGCGCGGGGATAATCCGCCGCCTCGGTGGCTTGCGTCGATTGCTCGAACAATTGCTGGATCGTGCCAGTTGCGGGCGCGGGGGCCGGCGCTGCCGGCGCCGCATCCTGCGTCGCATGGCCGATAGCGGGCATGGCGGCCATCGCCATCAGCAAGGCCAAATATCTGTTACGCAAACCGAATCCCCCCAAGACCACGGACCGGTTATTGCGATAACCTCGCAACAGGGGAAATGCCAGAGGGCCTGTAAGCCGGGTTCTGTCCACCCCCAAAGGGGGATAGGCGACCATTCCTCTAGGGGACGGATTGCTCCGTCCCTCAAGCAACCAACCCGAGCGGTCTCAGTCGAAACAGACCTAGCAGTCAAGCTGCGCGCCGCCCCTATTCGGTCTTGCTCCCGGTGGGGTTTACCGTGCCGTCTTGCGTTGCCGCAGACGCGGTGCGCTCTTACCGCACCCTTTCAATTTCACTGGGCCGAAGCCTTAGTGACCTGCTTTCTGTTGCACTGTCCCTTGGATCACTCCAGCCGGCCGTTAGCCGGCACCGTCATTTCGTGGAGCCCGGACTTTCCTCGCCGTGGAAGTTACCCGCCACGCCGCGGCCGCCCGGCCCTCTGGCACAGGCGCCTATAGGCGCAAAAATCGGGTCAGTCATCCCCTGTCGGCTTGGGCAGCAGCAGGGCGAGCAAAATCGCCCGGCATTCGCCATCGATGACGCCATCGATCAGTTCGGGGCGAAAGCGCCGCTGGAAGGCGACGACCGCAGGTTCCGGCTCGGCAATGTCATAGCCGAAGCGTTCGAGCGCCAGCATGAAGCCGCTGTCGGTCCAGTGCGGGTCCATCAGATTCCTGGTCGGTCGCGGCAGCGCCAGCCGCAGCCGCGCCAGTTGCCCCCAGGGAAAAAGCTCGCCGGGATCCTGCTTGCGCGCAGGCGCGATGTCGCTGTGCCCGACGATATTGCCGCGCGTGATCCGGTGGCGCTGCACGATGTCGTGGACCAGCGGGATCAGCGATCCCATCTGCGCCTCGGGAAAAGGCCGATAGCCCCATTCATGGCCGGGATTGACGATCTCGATGCCGATGCTGGCGCTGTTCACATCGTCGATGCCGCGCCAGTGCGACCGGCCCGCATGCCAGGCGCACTTGTCCTCGGCCACCATGCGGATGATCTGGCCATCCTCGGTCACGACATAATGGGCCGACACCTTGGATTCGGCATTGGCCAGCCAGTTGATGGCGCTCGCCGCGTCCGGCATGCCGGTATAATGGAGCACCAGCATGGTGATCGGCAGGCTGCGCTCGTCATAATTGGGCGACGGCGTCTCGATCATGGGGATGTCGGTCATCGCAAAGGGCCCGTCACCACGAAAAGTCCAGTCTCACGCCCTGTTCCGCCCTGCGTCGCGCCGCGTCATGCAGCCACGAACGGAATCATGGCCGAGACCGGCGCGGCAATCAAGCGTGGTAAATGGTCTCCGGACGATTAGCCCGCGCGCCGCGCCGAATTGCCGGCATCGGTCGAATGGCTCCGCCGCGCATAGCTGCCGCGAAATTCGGGATGCGGCACGAATTCCTCGCTCTGGCCGATCACCGTCTCGCCCGCGCCCAGCAGCAGCACCGACCGGTCATGGCTGTGCCGGGCCAGCAGGTCGAACACGCTCTGGCGCCGTTCGGGCGAGAAATAGAGCAGCACATTGCGGCACAGCAGCAGGTCATAGGCGCCGGTCGGCACCCGCGCGGCGAACAGATTATCCTGACGGAAATCGATCATCCGTCGCAGCTCCAGGTTCGCGCGCCAGTCATCGCCCGCGGGCTCGAACCATTTGATCAGGTCGCCGATCGGCAGGCCGCGCTGCACGTCCATCTGCGAGAAAATGCCGCTGCGCGCCTGGTCGATCGCCGCGCTCGAAATATCGGTCGCCAATATCTCGATCCGCCAGCCCGCCCAGCGCGCCGCCTCGTTGCAGAAGCGGATCGCCAGCGAATAGGCTTCCTGCCCGGTCGAACAGCCCGCGCTCCAGATCCGCAGCACCCGGTCGCCCCGCGCCTCCTGGATACGCGGCAATATCTGCCGATGGATGAGGTCGAATATCTGCAGATCGCGGAAGAAGCTGCTTTCATTGTTCAGCAGTGCGTTCACCACATCCTCGTCCAGCCGCGGATTGCGGCTGCGCAGCAGCTTGCCGGCCAGTTCGTCGATATCCTGCAGGCCATGGTCGCGCAGCACCGGCTTCAGCGCCGTCTCCATGCGCCAGGCCCGCCCCTCGGACAGAACCTGGCCGGTCCGCGCTTCCAGCAGACCCGTCAAAATCCGGGCAGCGCCCGATCCCATCCTGGAAGGGGGCAAGGCCATCAGTCTTTCATCTTTCCGCGTCGTGCGACAAAATCCATGATCGCATGGGGTTCCATCAGGGCGCAGGTCAGCCCTGCCCCCGCGACCGATCCCGGCATCCCCCATACCACGCTGCTTGGCTCATCCTGGGCAACGATCCAGCCGCCCGCTGCCACGATATCCCGCGCGCCGGCCGTGCCGTCACGGCCCATGCCCGTCAGCACGATCCCCGCCGCGCCCGCGCCATAGACATCGGCCATGGCGGCGAACATCGGATCGACACCCGGCAGATTGCCCGACGGCGTCCGTTCCGGGTCCAGCACCACGCTCACCCGGCCATGCAGCCCGCGCCGCAACAGCAGGTTGGCGTCGCCCGGCGCGACATAGACGGTGTCGGGCACCAGCTGGTCGCCGGCCTCCGCCACCTTGACCCGCAGGCTGGTCATGCGCGCCAGTTGCTGCGCGAAATAGACGGTGAAGCTGACCGGCAGATGCTGGGTCAGCAGGATCGGCACGCCCAGCGGCGCGGTCAGGCCGCTGAACAGCTGGCTGAGCGCATGGATGCCTCCGGTCGACGCGCCGATGCCCAGGCAGGCCAGGGGTTCGACCGCTGCGCCGGGCGCATGGGCGGGCGGAACCATGGTCGCCCGCTGCGCCGGTGCCGTCGGCGCTTCGCCGCCGAACAGCCGGCCGAGCCGATCGATCAATGCCTGTGGGAATTGTTCGCCAAAGCTGCCGCTGCCCGGCTTGGACAGGATATCGCTCGCGCCCAGCGCTAGCGCCTCGATCGCCGCCGCACTGCCCTCCTCGCAGCGACCCGACAGGATCGCCACCTTGCCCTGCGGGTTCGATCGCAGGATCGCGGGCAGCGCCGCCAGGCCGCTCTGGCCCGGCAGTTCGATGTCGAGCAGCACCAGGTCGACGCTATGTTCGGCGAGATAGCGCAGCGCATTTTCCGCGCTGTTGGTCTTGTGGACGACGGTAAAGCCGGGATCGGCGTTCAGGATGCGCTCGATCACCGTGCGCACCACCACCGAATCGTCAACCACCAGCGTGCGCACCGCGGGAGCGGTGTGGCTGTCGAGGCTGACCATGGTCGGCACGAAGACGGTCATTGACGGGCTTTCAGAACGAAGAGGCTGGGAAAGACGGCGATATCCTCGAAGGGAGGGACCGGGCCTAGATGACCCCGACGATCGCCAGCTTGCTCTCCAGCGTCTCGCGGTCGAACGGCTTCATCACATATTCGTCGGCACCGGCCTCGACCGCCGCCTTGATATGGCTGATGCCGTTTTCCGTGGTGCAGAAGATGATCTTGGGCCGGGCCTCCATCTTGGTGGCCGACAGCGCCTGCAGGAATTCCATCCCGCTCATCACCGGCATGTTCCAGTCAAGCAGCACCACGTCGGGCAGGCTGGCCTCGCACTGGGTCAGGGCATCCTGCCCGTCCACCGCTTCGGTCACGGTCAGGTCCAGCGATTCCAATATGTGGCGTGCCACTTTGCGGATGACCTTGGAATCATCGACGACCAGGCAGTTCTTCATGAAGCGTCCCTTTGATTTTTACGTGCCGGGAAGAGAGGCGTAAACGCGAAAGGCGAGGAAATGGTAAACGACGCGGCCAAGCGATCAGGCCGCCTGTGCCTGCGCACCGGCCTCGATGAAGCCGGCCAGCGACACCAGCAGATGGGGCACGCCCTCATGCTCCACCACGCCGCGCGCAAAGGGCATCCAGGCTGAATCCAGTTGTCCGCGCAACGGCAGTTCGCCCTCGGGCACACGGCAGATATCCGACACGCCATCGACCATCAGGCCATAGCTATGGCCGCTGATATTGGCGATGATCGCCAGGTCGCGCTGGTCCGCCGGGGTCGCGCGCCCATGAATCAGGGCGGCGACATCGATGATCGTCAGCACCCGGCTGCGCAGCGCGGAAAGACCCGCAACATGCACGCCCATGCCGGGCACGGGCGATATCTCGGTCAGCTTGACCACCGCCTCGACCTCACTGGCGTCGACCGCGATGCGGGCGCCGGCCAGCGTCGCCAACAGATAGAGTTGCTCCATCGCTCTTCCCCTTATCCGCGTGCGCCGGACAGCGCCGCCATCAGCGCGTCCTGGTCATAGCGGTAGATGCTGGCATCCATCGGCCCGGTCGCCCGCGGCGTGGCGCGCAGATGCACCACCCGGCATCCCATGATTTCGGCCACCTGGCCGACATCGCCGGCCGAATAGAGCACGATATCCTGCGCATCGACGGCGTCGCCCGGCAGGCCCAGCACCACTTCATGCCCGGCCTGACGCAGCAGCGGCGCCAATATCTCGCGGGTCCAGCCATCCTCCGCATCGGCCAGCAGGCAACGGCCCCGGCTGTGCGGCGCGATCGGTTCCTGCGGCAGCGCGGCGAACAGGGCGAAGGGGTTGATGACCTCCAGATGCTCGCCATCGACCACCGCGACGCCGCTCAGCATGCCGTGCATCGCCACCATGTCCGGCACCAGCGGCATCTGGACGATGTCCAGCACCGCCGCGACCGGGTAACAGGCTTCCAGGCTGCCATCGCGCAGGCGCAGCGCGCAGACCTTGTCCTCGGCAAAGGCATGGCGGCCGTTCACCACCGGCACCAGCCGCTCGTCCAGCCGGACGAAGGCCTGGCCGCCGGACCGGCCGAACAGCCTGGCGTCGATATCCTCGACCCGCTCGATCAGCGACAGGCGCAGCAGGCGCCGTTCGCCCGACAATTCCTCGAAACGCAGGGCCGCCACCATTTCGACGCCGGCCTCCTGCGCGGCGGCATCCGCCACCGCGCCATGGGCGCGATCGTCGATCAGGTTCGGCAGGCGCGCCGCATTGGCCAGGCCCGCCGCATCCAGCAGCAGCATCGGCTTGCCATTGTCGGGCAGGGTCATGCCGGCATAGACGCCGCTCGCCATCACCAACGGCGATGCGGGACGGATCACCAGTTCCTCATGATTCTCGACCGCGGACACGCCCATGGCAAAGGGCACGCCGGTCGCCGATCGCACCACCATCACGGCGCGCGGTCCGATCTGCTGTGGCTTGTCCATGTCCAGCACATCTTCCAGGTCGATCATCGAATGGCGGATCGACCGGATCGTCGCGATCTTGGCGCCGCCGACATCGGCAATCTGCATCATCTCGTTATTGTCGTGCAGTATCTCGACCACCGCCGCGCGCGGGATCGCGAAATGCAGCCCTCCGGCGCGCACGATCAGCCCCGGAATGATGGTCAGCGTCAGCGGCACGCGCAGCGTGATGCGCAGCCCCTGCCCCGGATGATTATCCAGCGCGATGACGCCGCCGATCCGTTCGATATTGGCGCGCACCACGTCCATGCCGACGCCACGGCCCGACACCGCCGTCACCTTGGCCGCCGTCGTCAGCCCCGGCTGGAAGATCAGGTCCAGCTTGTCCTGCTCGGTCATCCGCGCCGCCGCATCGGGCGTCAGCCGCCCGGCGGCAATCGCCTTTTCCACCAGCCGCGCGGTGTTGATGCCGGCGCCGTCATCGCTGATCTCGATCACGATCTGGTTGCCCGATTGGCGCGCCTCCAGCCGCAACCGGCCGGCGTCCGGCTTGCCCGCCGCACGCCGCCGCTCAGGCGTCTCGATGCCATGATCGATGCTGTTGCGCACGATATGGGTGAGCGGGTCAACGACCATCTCCACCATCTCGCGGTCCATCTCGACATCGCCGCCTTCCAGGCTCAGCTCGATCCGCTTGTCGAGATCGCGGCTCAGGTCGCGCACCATGCGCGGCATCGCCGCGAACAGGCGCTCGACCCGCTGCATGCGGGTCTTGGAAATCACGTCGCGCATGTCGGCGACACAGGTGGACAGCCGCTCGAACGCGCTGTCCAGTTCGGGATCGGCCGACCGGTCGCGCAGCTTGCGCGACAATTCGTTGCGCGCCAGCACCATGTCCGACACGCCGTTCATCAGCTGGTCGATCAGCGACAGCGGCAGGCGGATAGTGCGCAGCGCCTGGCCCTGGCGCACCGCTGCGACCGGGGCCGCCGGCTCTTCGGGCTCCGCTTCCTCGGCGGGCGCGGCCGGCGCCTCCACTTGCGTCAGCGCGCCGATCAGATATTCGTCATTCTCGTTGGGCAGGGCCGCGCCACGCGCCACCGCCTCGGCCAGTTCGCCGATCCGGTCCATGATCGCCAGCACCGCGCTGACGGTCGCGGGATCGGGCTTGCGGTTGCCGGCGCGAATCTCCGACAGCACATCCTCGGCCGCATGGCTCAATTTCTCGAAGCGCGGCAGATTGAGGAAGCCGCAGCTGCCCTTCACCGTATGGAAGAAGCGGAAAATAGCGTCCAGCCGCTGACTATCGCCCGGATTGGCCTCCCAGGCGACGACTTCGCCCGCCAGAGCCTCCAGCGTTTCCTGCGTTTCGGATATGAATTCCTGAAGTAACTCGTCCATTCCCACGACCTTTGGATGCGCGCGAGGGCACCATGGCCGGCCGTGGTTAAGGGGCCGTTAAAGGCGCGGGCAGGCAAAGAAAAAGGGCGCCGCAAGCGCGACGCCCCTTTGGCCCGATGGTCGGTGCCGCAGCGGATCAGTGCTGCTTCTTCTCCACCGCGTCGGCGGCAGCCTCGCCCGCTTCGCGGGTGGCGTCGGCCTTGTTCTCCAGCGCGTCGGCCGCATTTTCGGCTGCATTTTCGGCGTTGCCCGACAGGTTGTCGGCCATCGCTTCCATGTTCGCGGCCTGGTTGTCGAGAGCGTCCGCCTGATTCTCGTAGGCATTCTCGACCTTGTTTTCCTGCTTGGAATCGCACGCGGCGAGCGAGACCATGCTGGCAAGGCCAAGGATTGCGACGAAGCTTTTCACAGCGTTTTCTCCTGTTGCGCCCCCTCAGGGCTGACATGTTCGACACGAGGTTCGGGACGATCCATGCCATCCCGAACCCTGACGCCGATCAACCGGCCGCGTCCCCAATGGTTCCCATCAGGGCCTCGGTTCGTCGCAATCGCTTATTTTTTCAGCGAGTCGCGAATCTCGCGCAGCAGCACGATATCCTCCGGTGTGACGGCCGGTGCCGGCGCTTCCTCGGGCTTGGCCAGAACCTTGTTCACCAGCTTCACCAACAGGAAGATGATGAAGGCCAGGATGATGAAATTGACCAGCACGGTCAGGAACTGGCCCCAGCCGAACATGGCGACACCGGCCGCCTTCAGGTCGGCATAGCTGTTGGGATTGCCCTTGAACCCTTCGGGCAGGTCGCCCAGGCGCAGGAAGTAGCCCGAAAAGTCAGCGCCACCGAAAAGATAGCCGACCACCGGCATGATCAGGTCATCGGTCAGCGACTTGGTGATGGTGGCGAACGCGCCACCGATGATGACACCAACCGCCAGGTCCATGACATTGCCGCGATTGATGAACGTCTTGAATTCCGAAATCAGCCCCATGATGAACCTCTTGTCCTGCCTTCGATAAACTCTGCATGGCCCGTTGCACGCCATCCGACAACGCCCTATTTCCGTCAGCGAAACAGAGCCGAGGATGTTCCATGCTTTTCCCGCGTCGCCTCTCCCGCCTTTTGCTGCCGGTCATGGGCGCGCTTGCGCTGTCCGCCTGCGGCATCAACAGCGTCCCCACTGCCGAGGAAAATGCCAAGGCCAAATGGGCTGACGTCCAGGCGCAATATCAGCGCCGCGCCAACCTCACCGGCAACCTCGTCGCCACAGTCAAGGCCGCCGGCAAGCAGGAACAGGCGACGCTGACCGCCGTTACCGAAGCCCGCGCCAAGGCGACGTCGATCCAGATCAACGCCGCCGACCTGTCCGATCCGGCCAAGGTCGCGCAATATCAGGCCGCTCAGGCACAGCTGAGCCAGGGCCTTGGCCGCCTGCTCGCCTCGGTCGAGGCCTATCCCGACCTCAAGACCAACGAGAATTTCCTGCAACTCCAGTCGCAGCTGGAAGGCACGGAAAACCGCATCGCCGTCTCGATCCGCGATTATAATGAAGCGGTCCAGGCCTATAATACCCGCATCCGCACCTTCCCCGACGCGATCGGCGCCAAGCTGATCCATGGCGCAAAGCCCATGGCCCCGTTCCAGGCGGTCACGCCCGGCGCGGAAGAAGCGCCCAAGGTCGACTTCGGCAACTGAGCCGATCGCGATGATGCGGCGCCTGCTGCTGGTCCTTGCGCTGCTGGTCTTCATACCGGCGGCGCAGGCACAGACCTTTCCCAAGCTGACCGGCCAGGTGGTCGATGCCGCCAACCTGCTCTCACCGCAGCAGGAGCAGGCGCTGACCGCCAAGCTGGCCGCGCTCGACAAGCAGAGCGGCCGGCAGGTGGTGGTCGCCACCGTCCCCGATCTCCAGGGCCAGGAGATTGGCGACTATGCCTATCAGCTCGGCCGCAGCTGGGGCATTGGCAGCAAGGAAAAGGACGACGGCACGATCCTGCTGGTCGCCCCGAACGAGCGCAAGGTGTGGATCGCCACCGGCTATGGTGTCGAGAGTATCGTCACCGACGCGCTCGCCTCGCGCATCTATCGCACTGTCATCATTCCGCGCTTCAAGGCGGGCGACTTTCCTGGCGGCATTGACGCCGGCGTCAACGAACTCGCTACCCTGCTGACTCTGCCGCCCGAGGAGGCGAAGGCGCGCGCCGCCGCAGCCGAGGCGGAAGAGCGCAAGGGCGACAATGGCGGCGGCGCCGTGATGCTGGTCTTCTGGGTCATCGTGATCGTCATCGTCGGCATATCGATGTTCGCCAGCCGCGGCGGTCGCGGACGGCGCTATCGCGGCGGCGCCGGCCCGGTCATCATCTGGGGCCCGTCCGACAGCGGATGGGGCAGCGGTGGTGGTTCCGGCTGGGGCAGTGGCGGCGGTGGCTGGGGCGGCGGCGATGGCGGCGGCTTTTCCGGCGGTGGCGGCAGCTTCGGCGGCGGCGGTGCGGGAGGCAGCTGGTGAAGCCGATACAGTTCAGCGAACGCGATCATGACCTTGTCTCGGCCGCCGTGATGGAGGCCGAAAAGCAGACATCGGGCGAGATCGTGCCGATCGTCGCGCGCCGGTCCGACGCCTATCATGATGTCGGCCTGCACTGGGCGATCGGCACCGTGTTCGTCGCCCTCGCCTTCTTCGCCTTCTTCCCGGACTATCTGCGCGACCTGGCCGGCCGGCTGCTGGGCGACTGGGACCATCAGGTCGCCGACTGGAAGATGCTGACCATCCTGCTGGGCGACCTGATCCTCGACTTTCTGGTGGTGCGCTACCTGCTCGCGATCATGCCACTGCGCATGGCGCTCACCCCGCGCGCGACCAAGGCCCGCCGGGTGCGCCGCCGCGCCATATTGCTGTTCCGCGCCGCTGCCGAGGCCCGCACCGCCGGCCGCACCGGCGTCCTTATCTATCTCTCGCTCGACGAGCATCGCGCCGAGATCGTCGCCGACAAGGCGATCAACGACCGCGTCGCGCCCGAAGCCTGGGGCGAGGCGATGGCGCTGCTGATCGATGCGGTGCGCGACGGACAGCCGGGCCGGGGCCTGGCGCTGGCGGTGGAGCGGGTCGGCGCGATCCTGGCGCCGCACTTCCCCCGCGCCGCCGACGACATCAACGAACTGCCGGACAGACTGATCGAATTATGAGCGACAATGACTGGAATGCGCCCGAGGAAACCATGTGGACCGGGCGCTTCATCACCGCGAAGAAGCGCGGCAAATGGGAATATGTCGGTCGCGCCCGCGGCATCCGTGCCGCCGTCATCCTGGCAATCGACGAGGGTGCCGACGGCCGCCATGTCCTGCTGGTCGACCAGTATCGCGTGCCGCTCGGCAAGCGCTGCATCGAACTGCCCGCCGGCCTGGTCGGCGATCATGACGCCGGCGAGGACGCGACCATCGCCGCCAGCCGCGAACTGGAGGAAGAGACCGGCTATCTCCCCGGCCGCCTCGAGTCGCTCGGCGAATTTTTCAGCTCGCCCGGCATGGTCTCGGAAAGCTTCACCCTGTTCCGCGCCCATGACGTGGTAAAGACGGGCGAAGGCGGCGGCGTCGACAGCGAGGATATCCGCGTCCACCGCGTCCCCCTCGCCACCCTGCCGGACCAGATCGCCGCCTGGCGCGAACAAGGCTTCGCCATGGACGTGAAGCTGCTGCTGCTGCTCGGCGCGGGCTTCATGGCCTGACGGCAGGCGCTCACCCCACCCGATACCATTCCGCCACCCGGTCGAGCGCCAGCCCCAGCACCAGCTTGCCCGCGCGGCTGGGCCAGCCCAGCGCTCGCTCCGCGGCCCCCAGCCCCTCGCCCGCGCACACCACGCGCCACAATATGTCGGCCAGCCCCGGCCCCGCCGCCTTCACCGCGCCGTCGAACCGCTCGCGCGCCGAGAGTTGCGCGGCGCTCGGATCGGGCATCACCGCTGCGCTGCCCCGTCGCCGCTCCGCCGGCGCCCCGTCCCAGCGCATCGTCACGCGCGCGCCCAGTCCCGCCTGCTCCCAGTCGCGGCGCAGCCGCTCGCCTGCCGCCAGTTGCCGATCGCTCACATGGCCGCGTGCATGCAGCCAGCCGAGCGGCGATTCCCCCAGATGCAGCTTCACTGCCTGCATCTTACCGGCAGGATCTTCGATCATCTGGTCGACAAACTGGGCGGCCATGGCGGCATCTCCTGACAGAGTGGGGAAGGCCGGGGGCTTGCCACGGCGGATAATCTGTAGGAAAGAGAAAACCAAATAGGTTATCAACCCGAGGACAGCCATGATCACCCGCATCCGCGAGGTCCGCAAGGCCAAGGGCCTGACGCTGGAACAGGTGGGCCTGCTCTGCGTGCCGCCCACCACCGCCCAGACGATCGGCCGGCTCGAAACCGGCACCCGTACCGTCTCGGTCAAATGGCTGAACCGCATCGCCGACGCGCTCGGCGTCACCAGCGCGGAACTGGTCGCCCTGCCCGGCCAGAGCGAAGTGCCCGTCGCCGCCCTGCTCGGGCCGGAGGGCGCGCGCGCGCCGGTCCGCGCCCTGTCCTTCCCGCCACCCGTGCCCGCCGACGGCATGATCGGCATCCAGGTCAATGCCAGCATCGGCGACTATCGCAGCGGCGACGCCATCTGGTGCCGCCGCATCGCCCCGGCCGATTTCGCCAGCGCCTTGAACCGCGACGTCCTCTTCCCCCGCCCCGCCGGCCGCTTCCTGTTCGGCCGCCTCATCGGCCGGGAGGGCGACCGGCTCCAGATATTGCCGCTCGGCCACGGCGCCCGGCAACAGGTGCTGACCGACCCACCCTGGGGCGCAGTGGCGGTGCAACTCGTCCGACGGCTATAGCCAAGCGCCCCCGCCACGCCTAAGCCTCGCTTAACCGACATGCAGTAGGGAGGGCCCATGACACTCAACGTCCTCACGCTTTCCACGCTCTTCCCGGACATGAGCCGGCCCAATTTCGGCGTTTTCGTGGAGCGACAGGCGCGCGAACTGGCGAGCCGCCCCGACGTCAGCGTCACCGTTGTCGCCCCGATCGGCATGCCGCCCTGGCCGCTGTCGCGCGCCGGCCGCTATGCCCCGCTGCGCGCCCTGCCACCCAAGGAAAGGTGGAAGGATCTGACCGTCTATCGGCCGACTTTCCCGATCATCCCGAAATTCGGCGGCCGCACCAATGTCCTCACCATGACCCGCGCGATCCTGCCGCTGGTCAAGCGGCTGCACGCCCAGACCCCGTTCGACGTGATCGACGCCAGCTTCTTCTTCCCCGACGGCCCGGTGGCCCAGCGCCTGTCGAAGGCGCTCGGCATCCCCTATTCGGTCAAGGCGCGCGGCGCCGACATTCATCATTGGGGTACGCAGCGCGGCACCAAGAAGATGGTGAAGCGCGCCGCCGACGGTGCCGCCGGCCTGCTCGCCGTCTCGGCCGCGATGCGTCGTTCCATGGGCCGGATGGGCATCGACGCCGACAAGATCCGGGTCCATTATACCGGCGTCGACCTTGACCGCTTCGAAATCGCCGACCGCGATCAGGCCAAGGCCGCGCTCGGCTTCGAAGGGCCGCTGATCCTCTGCGTCGGCGCGCTCATCCCGCGCAAGGGGCAGGATATTCTGGTCCGCGCCCTGCCCCAATTGCCCGGCACCACCCTACTGCTCGCCGGCCAGGGCCAATATCGCCGGATGCTCGAAAATCTCGCGCAGGAACTGGGCGTCGAACGGCGCATCGGCTTCCTCGGCTCGGTGCCGCATGATCGCTTGCCGCGCCTCTATGCCGCCGCCGACGTGATGGCGCTGCCGTCGGAATCCGAAGGGCTCGCCAATGCCTGGGTGGAATCGCTCGCCTGCGGCACGCCGATCGTCATCACCGATGTCGGCGGCGCCCGCGAGCTGCTCGATCGCCCCGACGCCGGCAAGATCGTCGATCGTGAACCCGAAGCCCTGGCCGAAGCGATCGCCGACATATTGGCCGACCCGCCCGAGCGCGACGCCGTCCGCGCCGCCGCCCTGCGCTTCACCTGGACCACCAATGGCGACGCCCTGCTCGATCACCTCACCGGCATGGCGCGAGGCTGAAGCTGTCCAGAATATAGCCCTAGCCCTCCGCTGGGATGTCAATGTTGGGTGGATTGCGGAACGACTGCTGCCGAGGCAGATAAGCTGTTTAACCGCCATCCACCAAAAGAGGCCTAATGTGAATAATCAGGCGAACTGGCATTGGGCGATTTCAAATTTAGGCCCGGATGGACTGTTTCTTTGGCTTGAGCCATGGGCAGACGAAATAGAAGTCCCAAGCAAATCCACAGCAACGTTCCGAATTGTAAACGCTCAATCTCCACGCGATAAATTGGATGTCGAAGATACTGGTGATCAGATTATAATCTGGGCCAGCGGTGGCGACTGCATTGAGGTTGATGTAGATGGAATCCGCCAAGTCACCGGATCGGCAACAATTCCGGTGCCGGAGGAGATGGGCATTTCAACCAAAGAACTCTTAGGAGTGCTATTCAGCAACCAGCCAACCGCTCGCCTCGCTGGCCAAAGTCTGTCGGTTCAAGCGCCGTCCATTTGGCAGAGAATTAGACGCTATCTCAGCTTTTGAGAGTGAACGCTTTTAGACGAAGGCCCCATTCTGCTGAATGGCCACAAATGGTCGCTTCCAGACCATCCTCCCCTGCAAGGGGAGGTGGCTGGCCGAAGGCCAGACGGAGGGGTATCTCCCTCTCGATAGGGCGACATCCCTCCACCACTTCGTGGTCCCCCTCCCCTTGCAGGGGAGGATTTTACAGCCGCATCTGGTCGGTAGCAGCCCCTTCGCTTTCCTACTCTCGCCCTTTCTGTTCCACATGCGTCGATGGAACGCCGCGCCCTTTCCCGCCCCCACTGCCGCCGCCCACGCGACACTGTCGCGTCGCTGTCCTTTCCCTGTAGCCTCGCTGTCGCGTCGCAGGTGCGGCACCGGCGCCTGATCGTCGCGCGGCCATTACCCCGCGCCGACCGACCTGACGCAAATCCGCCAAAAGACGCGCCACCATAGGCCGCACAACGGTGTGAACTTTCTACTGTCGCGTCGGCGCCCCGTTGCCCGACGATCCCGTCGCTCTACAGCCAAGGGGCGATCGACATTCAGATGATGACGTGACGAAAATGGTGGTTTTCCGTGACCCGGAGCGCAGCGTACTCAAAGTACGTGAGCACCGGAAGCGCGGAGAACCGCCATTTGCAGGCCGTCAGGGCTGAATGTCGATTGTC
>NZ_JBSXOQ010000113.1:0-40114 GCF_056859495.1 Sphingobium sp. L-44
CCTGGTCGGCTATGACCAGGCGGTGTTCGACAAGATCGTCGCCGATTATGCCGCGTTCGCGCAGAGCATCGGCATCAGCGCCTTCACGCCCATCCCCATCTCCGGCTTCAAGGGCGACAATATCACCGCCCGGTCCGACAACACCCCCTGGTATCAGGGGCCGACCCTGATGGCGCATCTCGAAAGCGTCGAGGTCGATGCCACCACTGCGGCAGCCAAGCCCTTCCGCATGCCGGTCCAGTGGGTCAACCGCCCGAACCTGGACTTTCGCGGCTTTGCCGGCCTGATCGCCAGCGGCTCGGTCAAGCCGGGTGACGCCGTGCGGGTGCTGCCTTCGGGCAAGACATCGACGATCAGTCGCATCGTGACGCTTGACGGCGATCTCGACGAAGCGATCGCCGGCCAGTCGGTCACGCTCTGCTTTGCCGACGAGATCGACTGTTCGCGCGGCGACGTGATCGCGGTCGCCGACAATCCGCCGGAAGTCTCCAGCCAGTTCGAGGCCACCATCGTGTGGATGGATGACGAGGCGATGCTGCCGGGTCGGCCCTACTGGTTGAAAATCGGCACACAAACCGTCTCGGCCACCGTTCAGGCGCCCAAATATGTCGTCAACGTCAACACCATGGAGCATCTGGCCGCCAAGACGCTGGACTTGAATGCCATTGGCGTTGCCGAACTGGCGACCGACAAGCCGATCAGCTTCGAGCCCTATGCCGACAACCGCACGCTCGGCGGCTTCATCCTGATCGACAAGATCTCCAACCGCACCGTGGCGGCGGGCATGCTCCACTTCTCGCTGCGCCGGGCGCAGAATGTCCATTGGCAGGCGACCGACATCGGCCGCGAGGCTCATGCCGCGCTCAAGAACCAGGTTCCCCGCATCCTCTGGTTCACCGGCCTCTCCGGCTCGGGCAAGTCGACCATCGCCAATGAGGTGGAAAAGCGGCTCGCGCTGATGAACCGCCACACCTTCCTCTTGGATGGCGACAATATCCGCCATGGCCTCAACAAGGATCTGGGCTTTACCGAGGCGGACCGGATCGAGAATATCCGCCGCGTCGGCGAGGTTGCCAAGCTGATGGCGGATGCGGGCCTGATCGTGCTGACCGCCTTCATCTCGCCCTTCCGCGCCGAGCGCGAAATGGTGCGCGAGATGCTGCCCGATGGCGAGTTCATCGAGATCTTCGTCGATACGCCGCTGGAGGTTGCCGAGGCGCGCGACGTCAAGGGCCTCTACAAGAAGGCGCGATCGGGTGCCCTCAAGAACTTCACCGGCATCGACAGCCCCTATGAGGCACCCACCAGCCCCGAGATACGGGTCAACACCGTCGAGATGACGCCGGAGGAAGCCGCCGAGCATATCATCCGCAAGATCATGCCGCTCAAATGAGGGAGGGCAGCATGACCGACGCGGACCTGGCCGCCCATCTCGCCGACACCGCCGGCCGCCTGCTGCTGGAGGTCCGCGCCTCGGGCCTGTTCAGCGCCAAGGCGCTCGGCAAGGCCGGCGACCAGACCGCCAACCAGTTCCTCGTCCATGCGCTGCGGGAACAGCGGGCTGACGACGGGTTGCTCTCCGAGGAGATGGCCTGTGACGGCGCGCGGCTGACCCACAGCCGGGTGTGGATCGTCGATCCGGTCGACGGCACTCGCGAATATGGCGAGGAACGTGCCGACTGGGCCGTCCATGTCGGCCTCGCCATCGACGGCGTTGCCACCATCGGCGCGGTTGCGCTGCCCGGCCATGACGACGGCATCGTCCTGCGCACCGACCAGCCGCGTGTCGTGCCGCCGGCGCCCGAGAAACTGCGCATGGTCGTCTCCCGCACCCGCCCCGCCCCCCAGGCGGTCGCGGTCGCAGAGGCGCTGGGCGCCGAGCTGGTCCCCATGGGTTCAGCCGGTGCCAAGGCCATGGCGGTCATCCTGGGCCAGGCCGACATCTATCTCCACGCCGGCGGCCAATATGAATGGGACAGCTGCGCGCCCGCCGCGGTCGCCATCGCTCACGGCCTCCATGCCTCCCGCATCGATGGATCGCCGCTCATCTACAACCAAGAAGACACATACATGCCAGACCTCCTCATATGCAGGCATGAGCATGCCGACAGCGTGCTGGGGGCACTGAAGGGCTAGGGGCGATCGACATTCAGATGATGACGTGACGAAAATGGTGGTTTTCCGTGACCCTTGAAACGAGTCACGTGCCTCGTTTCAACGCAGCGTACTTAAAGTACGTGAGCACCGGAAGCGCGGAGAACCGCCATTTGCAGGCCGTCAGGGCTGAATGTCGATTGCCCCTAGGCGCGGGTCGTCAGTCCGGCACCGACATCAGCGCCCGCCCAGGCGCGCCAGCGATCACCGTCGGGATCGACCGCCACCCGATCCGCCAGGTCGAAGATCTTCACCGCCGGTCGATCGACATGATAGGCGGGCCAGTCCGGCTCGGGCGCGCCATGGCGGACGAAATGGGCGATATGATCGGTCATCCGCCGGCCGAGCGCCGCCCGGCGCCCGCGCATCGGCCCGCCACGGGCAAAGGCGGCGCGTAGGCCGCGCATCGGCCAGGTCAGGGTCAGGTCCAGCCCATGGGCCGCGCCAGCGATCGGATGGCGATAGTCGAAGCGATAGAACCAGGTCGGCGCCTGCCCCGACTGGCGATCGGCGAAATGGCGCGTCGGCATCAGGAAGGTGAGATCGGTGGCGAGCGCGCGGCGCCCCGCCTTGTCGCGCGGATAGGTAGCGAGGATGCGCGCGGCATGATCGGCCGGCAATTGGGCATGGAGCAAGGCTTCGAGTGCCGGCCAGTCGGTCGGCAATATGTCGCCAGGCATCAGTTCGAACAGGCGGATTTCCTCATGCGTGGCGCCGGCGAGCAACGGCACCCGTGCTGCCGGCTCCGCCACCGCATCCGCCAGCGAGGCCGGCAGCAGGTCGCCGTCGAACCAGGGGGCGGCGGGAATAGTGCCGGGATTGGCGCCGCCGGCCGCGCCCTGCGCCTCGAACAGACGGATGAGATCCATGCCGCGCAGCGCGGCCAGATCAGGATTGCCAAGCGCCGCCATATAATCGCGCGCCACCTGTTCGCTGCGGTCCCGACCATGGATCAGGCTCACCGCGCCGCTCTGCATGATCGCCCCGGCAAACAGACCGCGCGCGGCCGGGGCGTGGAGCAATAGCGAGACCGACATGGAGCCGGCCGACTGACCGCCGACCGTCACCCGCGCCGGATCGCCACCGAAGGCCGCAATATTGTCGCGCACCCAGGCGAGCGCCGCAATCTGGTCGCGCAGGCCGAGATTGGAAGGGATGCCTGGCACGACCGCACCGAAATTGACGAAGCCGAGCACGCCCAGCCGATAGTTGATGGTGACGACGATGATGTCGCCATCGCGGGCCGGTCGCGCCATCGGGCACATGGATGTTGAGCGACAGACAATCCTCGGCAAAGTCGGGCAAGGACAGCCGTGCCCGCTTCGCCTGATTGCCATACATTTGCGGACATTGCGGGCCGGGACGCGCAGCATCGCGCACATCATTCCAGGGCGTCGGCGCTTCCGGAGCGGCAAAGCGGTCGGCCCGCGCATAGGGAATGCCGCGCCAGCATCGCACGCCGTTCGCCCGGATGCCGCGCACCGGCCCGGCCGTCGTCGTCACCGTCAATCCGTCCATGCCGCCCCTCCCGTCTTGCGGCGAAGATGCTAGGCGGCGCCGGATGAGGCGCCAACGCACGGGGCGCAGATAGCGGCGGGGCGATGCCCCTGCCCGATCAGGGCTGCATCGACGGGGTGACGACCAGCCGGTCGAGAATTTCCGCCATGCGATCGAGCGGATAATCGGGTTCCTGCCGCAGCCACCAGGCGAGAATCTCGACCGTGGCGCTGACCGCGAAGACGATGCGCAGTTCATCGGGCAGCCAGCCGGCATCATGCGGCCTCTGCTGCGCCAGCTGGCGCGCCTGATCGGTAAATTCCTGCTTGAGCATGGTCGCCGCGCCGCCGGTCAGGAAGGCGGACCAGAGCGCGCGCCGTTCGCCGACATAGGCGAACAGGGTCATGCAGGACTGGCGGGCATCGTCGGCGAACAGGATCGGCAGCGCGCGCTGCAGCAGATCGGCGATCTGTCCGGCAGCGAGATCGTGCAGCAGCGCATCCTTGGACGGATAATGGCGGAAGAAGGTGGCGTAGCCGACCTCCGCCTCGCGCGCGACCTCGCGGATCGTCACCTGATCATAGGGGCGGGTTTCCAGCAGGTGGAGCATCGCGTCGAGCAGCTGGCGGCGGGAGCGCAGCTGGCGCGCGTCGGTCGGCAGATTATCCATCGGGGCCATGGCTTAGGGCCTTCGCACCCGCCTGAACAGAGGGGAGGATCGCCGGGCCGATGATCCGCCCCCGCCCCATTGCCCGGCGCCCCTGCCCGACTAGGGTCCGGCCCGACAGGAGAGGAAGCACGCCATGGACAACCGGATCGAAACGCTGATCGCCAAGGAAGAGATCAGGGAACTGGCCCAGCTCTATTCGCGCGGGGTCGACCGGCAGGACTTCGCGCTGATCCGGTCGCTCTATACCGACGACGCGACCGACAGCCATGGCGCCTATTATGACGGGCCGGTCGACGGCTATGTCGCCTTTCTCGAAGCGTCGCTGCCGCACATGCATATCGGCAATCATTTCGTCTGCAACCATCTGGTCGAGGTCGACGGCGATACCGGCGAAGGCGAGGTTTATGCCATTGCCTGGCACCTGATCCCCGACGGCAAGGGCGGGCTGCTGCACGATATCCAGGGGGTGCGCTATATCGACAGCTATCGCCGCGTCGATGGCCAGTGGCGCTTTGCCAAGCGGGTGGTGAGCTTCGACATGAAGCTGCTGCAACCCGCCGCCGACCATGGCGACAAGCCGGTGCCGGTGAATGATCCCAGCTATGCCCTGCTGGCGCCGCTGTTTGCGCGCGGGGCGGGCCGCTAGCCGCTTCGCCGCAGCGATGTCGCCGCCACTTCCTTGACAGTCAAATCAACAATCCTGTTGATGATGGCCAAGAAGAGGGGCGCGACAGGCGCCCGCTGGAGCGGATGATGGCCTTTTCGACGATCGACCTGACCCCGCGCATCGGCACCGAGATCCGGACCGACGCGGCAACCCTGGTGTCGGGCGCCCACGCCGACACGATCCTGGCGCTGTTGCAGCAGCGCGGCGTGCTGATCGTGCGCGGGCTGCACATGAGTCGCGAGGATCAGCTGGCCTTTTCCCACACGCTGGGCCGGGTCCAGCCACAGGGCGAAGGCGGCATCTTCAAGGTGACGATCGACCCCAAGGAGAATCCCGGCGCCGAATATATCAAGGGCGCCTTCTTCTGGCATATCGACGGGGCGAGCGACGATGTGCCCAATTTCGCCGCGACACTGAACGCCAAGTCGCTGTCCAGGACTGGCGGCAGCACCTATTTCGCCAACACCTATGCCGCCTGGGACGATCTGCCCGACGAAGAGAAGGCCGCCTATGACGGGCTGCGTGTGGTCCACAGCTTCGAGACGTCGCAGCGCTATGTGAACCCCGAACCCACCGTGGCGGAGCTGAATTTCTGGCAGATGCGCACGCCCAAGGTCCATCCCTTGGTCTGGACCCATGAGACCGGGCGCAAGTCGCTGGTGCTGGGGTCGACCGCCGACCATGTCGAGGGGATGGACCCGGCGCAGGGCCGCGTGCTGCTGTCCCGGCTGCGCGAATGGGCGATCCAGCCGCAATTCGTCTATCGCCATGACTGGACGGAAGGCGACCTGCTGATCTGGGACAATAGCGGCACGATGCACCGGGTCGATCCCTATCCGCTGGAAGAAAATCGCATGATGCACCGCACGACGATCGAGGCGATCGAGCAACTGGTCGGCGCCTGAAAGCGACACCGAAATTGACAGATAGGAAGGAATTGCGATGACGAGGTCTCTCAACGGCCGCACGGCCGTGGTCACGGGTGCAGGATCGGGCATTGGCCGCGCGATCGCGCTGCGCCTGGCCGAAGATACGGCGAAGATCGCGGTGTGGGACATCAATGGCGACGGCGCGGCCGAGACGGTCAAGCTGATCGAGGCGGCCGGTGGCACCGCCATCGCCATCACCGCCGATTGTTCGGACAAGGCGGCGATCCATGCGGCGGCGGAAGAGACGCGCGCCAAGCTGGGGCCGATCGCCATCCTGGTGAACAATGCCGGCATCGCCCCCTTCACCCCGTTCATGGACATCGATGACGACCTGTTCGACAAGGTCATCCACATCAACCTGCGCGGCCCCTATCTGCTGACCAAGGAAGTGCTGCCCGACATGCTGGCCGCCGGCTGGGGCCGGGTGATCAACATCACCTCCTCCTCGGTCCAGTCGGGTTCCTTCGCCCAGGGCCATTATGTCTCGTCCAAGGGTGGCCTGATGGGCATGACCAAGGCGCTGGCGCTGGAATTCGCGCCGAGCGGCGTGACCTTCAACATGGTGCCGCCCGGCTTCATCGACACGCCGATGCTGCGCGCCGCGCCGATCGATGCCGACGCCTTTGCCCAGACGCTGCCGATGAAGCGGATCGGCAAGCCCGAGGATATCGCCGCCGCCTGCGCCTATCTGGCGTCGGAAGAGGCCAGCTACATCACCGGCCAGACGATCAGCACCAATGGCGGCCGCTATATGGGGTCGCATTAACAGGGCCGCATCTGGCGATGAGAGCCGGGACGCTTGCATGGGCGGCCCGGCCATTTATGCTCCAGCCATGGTCCAGAAACGTCGCGTCGGCGCCGAAAGCTCCGAAACCCGCGCCCGGATCGTGGAGGCCACCGAACAGGTGATCCGCGACGAAGGCTATGCCGCCGCCAGTTCGCGCCGGGTGGCGCTGCGCGCCGAGCTGCCGCCCTCGCTGGTCCATTATTATTTCCCGACCACCGACGACCTGCTGCTGGCGGTGTTCCGCCGCGGCGCCGAACAGAGCGACGCGATGATCGAGGCGGCGCTGACCAGCGCCGATCCGGTGCGGGCGCTGTGGCGTTTCTTTTCCGACCCCAGCCGCAACGCACTGGCGATGGAATTCGTCGCCATGGCCAATCATCGCAAGGCGATCCGCGCCGAGATCGCCCGCCACAGCGAAGCGATGCGGGATCGCCAGGCGCAGTTGATGGAGCAGTTGCTGGGCGATCGACTCGCCGATCACAAGGTGACGGCGGCGGGCCTCAGCCTGTTGCTCGCGGCGGTCGGCCGCACCCTGGTGATGGAGGCCGACATGGGGGTCGCGAGCGGGCATGCCGACGCGCGCGCTTCGGTCGAGGCGCTGCTTGACGAATTGCTGCCGCCCGAAAAATGAGAGGCATTGACTTTTCCATGCAGGCATGTTGAACATGTGTTCAAACGCGCAGGGATGCATAGGAGAGCAAGGCATGTCCGCCACCACCATTACCCGTTTCGTGCATGAAGATATCAAGCCGAGCATCGGCAGCCGCATCCTCAACAGCAAGGAGGAACTGCTGGCCGGCGAACTGGCGCCGCAGATTCGCGAGCTGCTGGAACAGCGCGGCGTGCTGGTCTTCCCGAAGATCGACTTCACCGACGAGGAACAGATCGCCTTCACCAAGACGCTGGGCGCCTTTGCCCCCGAGCATCGCGGCGGCGAGGAAATCCACAAGATCACCCTCGACGTGAAGGAAAATCCGCAGAGCGCCGAATATCTCAAGGGCTCGCTCTACTGGCATATCGACGGCACGATGAACGATGTGCCGATCCTCGCCTCCTTGCTGTCGTGCAAGGTGCCGGCCACCTGGGGCGGCAATACCGGCTTCTGCAACACCTATGCCGCCTATGAGGCGCTGACCGACGAACAGAAGGCGGAGTATGAGAAGCTGCGCGTGATCCACTCGGTCTGGGCGACGGTTTTCTATTATGAGCCCGAGCCCAGCCTCGCCAAGCTGAAGGGCATGCGCCAGGTCGGCGAGAATGAGCTGCCCCTGGTGTGGAACCACAAGTCGGGCCGCAAGTCGCTGGTGCTGGGCTGCACCGCCCAGCGGGTCAAGGATCTCGATCCCTATGCCAGCGCCGAAATCCTGGTTGGGCTGCGCGAATGGGCGACCCGCGAGGAATTCAGCTACAGCCATGAATGGAGCGTCGGCGACCTGGTCATCTGGGACAATACCGGCACCATGCACCGGGCCGAGAAATATGATCCCGACTGCAACCGCATGATGCACCGCACCAAGCTGCAGGGCGAAGAACCCTTCGAATAAGGATCGGCCCCACGGCCTTTCCACGCCCGCCGCCCAACCGGGTTGGCGGGCGTTTTGCCCTGCCCCCGGAGCATCGTCATGAGCAATCCGCTGACCTTCGGCTATCTCTATGATTTCCGGAACCCGCCCCAATGGGAACGGCGCCCGGCCGATCTCTATGCCGAGATACTGGACTTCGTCGCGTGGAGCGAGACGGCGGGCTTTGCCGGTGCCTGGGTGCCCGAACATCATGGCGCGCAGGATGGTTACATGCCCGCGCCCAATGTCGCGCTGGCGGCGATCGCGGCGCGCACCAGCCGGATCAGGCTGGGATCGGCGATCGCGCTCGCCCCGCTCTATCATCCGGTCCGCTTTGCCGAGGAATGCGCGGTGCTGGATATCCTGTCCGACGGCCGGCTGGAGATGGCACTGGCGATCGGCTATCGCCGCCGCGAGACCCAGGCCTATGGCGTCGATTTCGGCAAGCGCGGCGCGCGCTTCGACGAGTTTCTGGAAATCGTCCAGCGGTTATGGGCGGGCGAAACGGTCGATTTTGCCGGGCAACATTACAGCATCGCCGGCGCGTCCCTGCGCCCGGCCGCGCCGCGCGGCCGCATCCCCCTCTATATTGGCGGCTTTGCCGAAAAGGCGCTGGCGCGGGTGGCGAAATATGCCGACGGCTATTTCGGCAATGAGGAGGTGTGCGGCCTCTATGCCGACAAGCTGCGCGCCGAGGGGAAAGACCCGGCCGCCGCGCGAATCCGCATCCAGAGCCTGTTCACCCTCGTCGCCGAAGACCCCGAGGCGGCGATGGCAGAGATGGCCCCCTATTTCCACCATGTGAACGAGACTTACGGCGCATGGCTGGCCGAGGATCAGGCGTCCGGCATCGACAAGGTAGCGTTGAAACCCATGTCGCTCGACGCCTTCAAGCGCAGCGGCATCCTGCAGATCCTGACCCCCGACGCGGCGATCGACCATTTCCGCGCGATGCAGCAGCGCATCAATGTCGAACATATCATGATGATGCTGCCGCCCGGCCTGCCCCCGGCAAAATTCCAGCCCTATGCCCAGTTGTTCGCCGACAGGGTGATACCTGCCTTCTGAAGGGCGGCGTCAGTTCCCCTGCAAGGCGCGGCGGAGGGCGGCGAGGCGCATCGCCTGGAGCGCCTGCATCTGCGGCGTATCGGCGCCGGCCAGGCCGAAGCCATGATAGGCGCCGGGCGTGACATGCAGCTCGACCGCGATGCCAAGCGCCATCAGCCGGCGGGCGAAGTCGATATCCTCCTCCAGGAACAGGTCGAGCGCGCCGACGCTGATGAAGGCGGGCGGCAGGCCGGACAGGTCGGGGCAGCGGGCCGGCACGGCATCGGTCGGGACATGGTCGGTCCCCGCTTCCTGCCCCAGCAGTGCCCCCCAGCCATAGCGGTTCTGCACCGGGGTCCAGACGAACCGGCCGGTGACGGGGTGGAGCGGCGCGCTGCTGCCGGTGCGATCGTCGAGCATCGGCGCGTCGAGCAGCATGAAGCAGATCGGATAGGCGCCAAGGTCGCGGGCATGGATCGCCAGCGCCACGGCATGGCCGCCACCCGCGCTCTCGCCGCCGACCGCGATGCGGCTGGGGTCGATGCCCAGCGCGTCGGCCTGGTCATGCAGCCAGCCGAGCGCCGCGTAGCAATCGTCGCGCGCACCGGGAAACGGCGTTTCGGGCGCCAGCCGATAATCGACCGACAGGACGACACAGCCCAGCTGCGCCACCCAGGCCCGGTTGGACAGGTCGCTCATATCGGCCATGCCAAGCACGAAGCCGCCGCCATGGATATGGAGATAGGCCGGCCGCAGGGCATCGCCAACGATCTCTGCCGGACGATAGAGCAGGCAGCGCACATCGGGCGATCCGGGCGCGCCAGGCAGGAAGACTTCTTCGCGCTGCACGGCGGCCAGCGCTTCGGGCATCGGCTCGGTCGCGCGGGTGGCAAAGGGCTGGCGGAAGGCAGCGATCGTCTGATCGCTGAGGTCGAGCGGCGGGAAGAGGTCGAGCGCCGCGCGCAATTCGGGGGCCACCAGTTGCCGCGCTTCGTCCATCGTCCCGTTTCCTCTATTGAGCGTCGCGCGGCCGGTCATAGGCGGCGCCATCGAAATGGTCGAGCGGCACCAGGGGTTCGGCGGTGAAGTCGATCACCCGGCCAACGCGGATCGCATGGACCGCATTTTCCGGCTGGAAGGTGAAGCAGTTGGGCGGCACGCGGGTCGCGGTCGATTGCCGCTCCATCGGGATCAGCCGGCCATTGGCGAGGATCGTGCCCCATTGCAGCAGCCGGGCCGCCTCGCGCCGGGGTTCTTCCAGCGCATCGATCCACGGCCGCAGCTTCATCAGCGACTGGCCGGCAATGTCGGCTGGCGCGGTCATGACATGGCTGCGATGGGCGACCTGCAGCAGCGGCATACCGTCGCGCCTGATTTCCGCGACCGCCTCGCCTTCGAGCGGATCACAGGCCAATATCTCATAGCGGGTCGGCGCTGCGTCGCCAGCGTGCGCCGCAGCCAGCACGGCCAGGTCGTGCAAATGGGTGCAGTTCGCCTTCTTCTCGCCGCGCGCCGCCGCCTCAGCCAGCGCGACACCGGTGAAGGTCGCCTGCAGCACCGTCGGCGCACCCGGACAGGTGGTCCAGGGCACCCGCTCCATGATCGCGTCGACGCCGCTGATGCGCGCGCCGTCATGATGCAGGATGAGCGCCATGCTGTGATAATCATCCTCGACCGCGGCGGTCACCCGGCCGGGCAGCGGCGTCACCAGGAAGCGACGGCGAAAGCCGGGCAGCATGTCCAGCATGCCGCTGTCCATCGCGATCAGTCCTTCGCCAGCAGCAGCGCCGCTGCCATCGGGCCGCCACCCGATGTCGCCACGGCCACCTTCGGGTCGCCGGCGATCTGCCGTTCGCCGCCCTCGCCGCGCAACTGCACCACCGATTCATAGGCAAAGCCGAAGCCGTGCAGCCGGCCCCAGCCAAGCTGGCCGCCGCCGGTGTTCATCGGCAGTTCGCCGTCGAGCGCGATGCGCTTGCCGCCTTCGAGGAACTGGCCGCCCTCGCCGACATCGCAGAAGCCCAGCCCTTCGAGCCAGGTGATCGGCTGGAAGGCGAAGCCGTCATAAAATTGGACGGTATCGACATCCATTGCCGTGTAGTCCGTGTTCTTCCACAGGTCGCGCCCGGTCGGATAGGCGCTCGCCCATTCGGCCTGGTCCCAGCTGTAGCGCTCGACCGATCCGGCGCTAGCGGCGATGCGGATCGGCGTCGTCTTCACCTCGTCCAGCGCATCGCCCGCCGACACGATCAGCACGGTCGAGGCATCGGTGAAACGATCGCAATCATAGAGGCAGAAAGGCGAACTGATCATCCGCGCCGCCATATACTCGTCCATGGTCAGCGGCTTCTTGACGATCGCGCGCGGGTTGCGCGCGGCATTGGCATGATCGTTGAGCGCCACCTGGGCGAGCTGTTCGCGGGTCAGGCCATAGCGCTTCATGTGGCGCATCGCGAATTGCGCGGTCCAGTTGGCGGCCGAAAAGGCGCCGAAGGGCGAGACCCATTGCGAATTGCCCGACACATCCTTGCGCCGTTCCATCGGCGGAAATTCTTCGGGGCGGGCCAGCGCCGCCGCTTCATAGACGGTACGGAAGCACAGGACATGGCGGGCAAGGCCGGCCTTCACCGCCATCGCCGCCTCGGCGATCGCGCCCAGTTGTGCCGTCGCCTCCGCCGCGCCGATGTGCCAGCGTGTGTTGAGCCCCAATATCTCGATCACATCGTCGGCACTGACCGGCGAGAAGCCGAGGAAGGTCGACATCTTGCCGGGATAGGTGGCGACACCATCGATCTGGTCGAGGGTCAGGCCGGCGTCGGCGATCGCCTCGCGCACGGCGTCCAGTGTCAGGCCCAGCGGCGACCGGGTCAGCCGCACGCCGACCTCCGACATGCCGATGCCGGTGATATAGGCTTCGCGCGCCATGCTCATGCGACCTTCTCGAACAGGGGGAACCAGATGCCGTCCTGCTCCTCGAAGGTGACGCGGACGCGGTCATCCATGTCGACGGCATCGACCGGGCAATTGACGATATTGGTGGTCAGATAGACGCCGGGTACGTCGTCGAGCCGGACACGGGCGATGACGAAGGGCACCTCCATATCCTTGGCCCAGGCCTGATAGTTGATCGTATAGGTATCGACCGCGCCGGTGCCGGCGACCGCATACGGGCCGACATTTTCCGACTGGCAATGGCGGCAGATCTCGCGCGGGGGATGGGTGAACTGGCCGCAATCGTCGCAGCGGGTGATGTTGAGCTTCCCCTCCGCCCCGCCGGTCCAGAAGGCGCGATTTTCCCGATCGAGGCGCGGGCGCGAACGTTGCCAGACCATCAGACGTCCCAGACCAGGTTCAGGCTTTCGATGCCGATCACATGGCCGCCATGGAAGACCGTGGGCTTGGCCGGATCGAGCCGGAACTCGGGCAGGCGCGCCAGCATCTCCTCATAAAGAACCTGCAATTCGACGCGCGCGAGGTGCGAGCCGAGGCAGCGATGCGGGCCGACGCCAAAGGCGATGTGAACATTGTTCTCGCGATCAAGATCATAGCTGTCGGGCTGCGGAAACTCCTTCGCATCCAGATCGGCTGCGGGCAGGAACAGCTTGAGCATGTCGCCGGGCATCAGCTTGGCCCCGGCCAGTTCGGCCGGCTTCTTGATCACCCGCATCGGCACGGTGAAGGTATAGCGGCGCAGCATTTCCTCGGCGGCTTCGGCCACCAGCTTGGGCTCGGCCCGCAACTTTGCCTGCAATGGCAGGTCGAGCGCCAGGCCGCGCATGGCCAGGCCCATGCCGTTCATCACCGTGTCGAGGCCCGCGATGAACAGCAGCACGCCGTAATTTTCCATGTCGGCAAGCGTGCTCGGCTGGCCGTCCACCTCCAGCTTCCACAGCATGGAAATGATATCGTCCTTCGGATTATCCCTGCGCTCCAGCACGGTATCGCGCATCGCTGCGGCAATGCGCTGCAACCGGCGCATGGAGCCTTCGCGATCGGTATCGATCGCCTCCATATGCTCCTTCACGATCTGGCGATATTCCGGCAGCCGTTCCAGCGGCAGGCCCAGCATCTTGAGGAAGACCTGCACCGGCAGCGGCTCGGCCACCGTGCTCATGAACTCGCACTGGCCATCGGCCTTGATCGCGTCGATCAGCTCGCCGGCCAGTTCGCGAATGCTGTCCTTCAGGGCCGCGATCGTCTTGGGCGAGAAGACCTTCTGCAGCGGCTGGCGATATTTGGTGTGCTCGGGCGGATCGAGCGTGATCGGGATCGGCTGTGGAATATGCGGCGCGCCCGGCGGCAGCGAGGCGAGCAGCGCCTTCATCTTGTCGGCCGGCACGAACTCGCTGGAATAGGTCTCGGTGTCGCGCGACGCTTCATAATTGGCGGCATGGGTCAGCGCGACCCAGCCGCCGCCATTGCGCGGTGTCCAGAAGACCGGCGGCGCCGTCTTCAGCAGGTTAAGGATGCGCGCATGCGGATCGGCCAGCAGGCCCGGATCGGCATGGACATCGAAATCATAGACGAGCGCGTCGGGCACATGGGCCGGCTGTGGCGCGGCGGGGCTCAAGGTGGCGTGGGCCATGATTCTCTCCGTCTGTCCCTGCTTGGGCGGGCGTGCGCGAGGCACGTCCCTTCTTGTCGGACCCGTTTTGCCCGGCCATCCGGCAAAGGCAAATGATCGCGCATGACTACGGCGACATAACGCACTGACGATCCGCCGGACGCAGCCGTATCGCGATGGCGATTGTGCCGGGGAGCACGTTGATCGGGGCTGCAATCTCCTTTCTAAGGAAGGTCAGAATAGCCGGAGAGGGCAGATGAGAATCCGCATCGAAAAGTCAGGCTGCGTGGGCAATGCCCGCTGCGCCGCCGTGTCCGAGGACATGTATCCGCTGGACGAGGACGGCTATATCGCGACCGAGGGTTTCGACGTGGCAGACGGCGAGCAGCAGACCGCCAAGCGCGGCGCGCGCGCCTGCCCCGAACGCATCATCGTCGTCGAGGAAGATGATGGCAGCATCAGCTGGCCGCCCAAGGCCAAGGCATAATCAGAGAATCCGGGAGAGCGAGATGAGCGACATTTTGGGCTATAAGGGCAAGCGCGTGATCGTGAGCGGCTGCTTCTCCGGCATGGGGGAGGCGACCGCCAAGCTGCTGCTGGAACTGGGCGCCGAGGTTCATGGCCTGGACTTCAGGGACAGCAGCCTGCCGCTCGCCTCCTTCACCAATGTCGACCTGCGCGACCCGGCCTCGATCGAGGCGGCGGTCGCCGGCATCGGCGGCAAGGTCGATGCGCTGTTCAACTGCGCCGGCCTGCCCCAGTCCTTCCCGCCGCTCGACGTGATGAAGGTAAACTTCATCGGCCTGCGCCACCTGACCGAACAGGTGCTGCCGCTGATGGGACCGGGCGGCGCGATCGCCAGCATCGCCTCCACCGGCGGGCTGGGCTGGAGCCGCCGCATCCCGACCAACATGGGGTTCGTCACCACCAAGGGCTATGACGCCGCCGTCGCCTGGTGCGAGGCGCATCTCGATGATGTGGTCAAGGAAGGCTACAGCTTCTCCAAGGAGAATGTGATCGTCTGGACCCAGTTTATGGGCGCGCATCTCATCAAGAAGGGCATCCGCATCAACTGCACCCTGCCCTCGCCCACCCAGACGCCGATGATGGCGACGTTCGAGGCCGCGTCCGGCAAGGATGTGGTCGCCGCCGCCGCCGAACCGATGGGCCGTTACTCGACCCCGGCCGAACAGGCGGGCGGCATCGTGCTGCTGAACAGCGATCTGGCCGGCATCGTCAATGGCGTGGTCTTCCCGGTCGATGGCGGCTTCATGGGCGGCGTCGCCACCGGCCAGGTGGACCTGAGCGTCATGATGCGGCGTTCGGCGCCCGCCGAGGCCTGAACCCCATGAATTTCGACCTGACCGACGATCAGGAGATGATGCGCGACATGTTCGCGCGCTTCCTGGACGAACATAGCAGCATGGCGCGGGTCCGCGCCGCCGCGCCGACCGGCTTCGACCCGGCCCTGTGGCAGGGGCTGGCGGAGCTGGGGGCGCTGTCGATCCGCGTGCCCGAAGAGGCCGGCGGGCTGGGCCTTGGCCTGTTCGACGCGACCATCCTGATGGAGGAAGCGGGACGGACATTGGCTTCGGGGCCGCTGGCCGAAGCGCTGATCGCGGCGCGCTTGCTGGCGCAGCTGGGCGGCGAGGCGACGGCCGACCTGCTTGGCCGGGTGCTGGCGGGCGATGCGGTCGCCGGCTTCGCGTTCGAGGATGTGGCGGACACACCCGCCCAGTGGATCGGCGGTGGCCTGGTGGCCGAAGCCGTGCTGGCCCGGTCAGGCGACGACATCATCCTCGTCACCGTGCCGGCCGAGGCGCGCAAGGCGGAGGATAATCTGGCCTCCACCCCGATCGCGGAGATCGACCTGTCGGCGCATCCGCGCACGGTGCTGGCATCGGGGGCCGAGGCGCTGGCGACCTTCGCCGCCGGGATCGAGGAATGGAAGCTGCTGATCGCCGCCGGTCTGGCCGGCATCGGCCGCGAGGCATTGAAGCTCGCGGCCGCCTATGCCTGCGAGCGCAAGCAGTTCGACCAATATATCGGCCAGTTCCAGGCCATTTCCCATCCGCTGGCCGACATATTGTGCGAAATCGACGGCGGCAAGTTCCTGGTGTGGAAGGCGATCCGCGACCTCGCCGACGGCGCCCCCGAAGCCGGCGCTGCCATCTCGATCGCCACCTGGTGGAACGCCCAAAGCGCGTCCAAGGCGGTGGCGCAATCGCTCCACACCTTCGGCGGCTATGGCCTCACCACCGAATATGACATCTTCCTCTATAATCTGCGCGCCAAGGCCTGGCCGCTGATCGGCGGCGATCCGCAGCGCTGGCTCGACGAGGCCGGCCGCCGGCTCTACGCCGCTGAAGCCGCCGCCCTGCCCGACGCCGGGCCGATGCCGGTCGATTTCGACCTGGGCGAAGCCGCGCAGACGATCAAGGACGAGATCAACGCCTTCTTCGCCGCAAACGTCACGCCGGAGATGCGGGCGACCTTCCACTATAGCTGGGAGGGCTATAACCCCACCCTCAACCGCAAGCTGGCGGCGCAGAATCTCCTCTATCTCGGCCTGCCCAAGGATGTCGGTGGCCGGGGCCTGTCCGCCTATGAGAAGACGGCGGCGATGGATGCCTTCGAGGAGCAGGGCTATAATAACCCCGCCGCCAATGTGACGCAGATGGTGTCGCTCATCATCCACCGCTTCGGCACCGAGGAGCTGAAGCAGGCGGTGCTGCCGGAAATCATGCGCGGCGAGGTGATCTGCTCGCTCGGCTATTCCGAACCCGGATCGGGCTCCGACGTGTTCGCGGCGCAATGCCGCGCGACGCAGGAGGCGGATGGCAGCTGGCGGATCGACGGCACCAAGATGTTCACGTCGGGTGCCAACCTGTCCACCTATGTGCTGATGCTCTGCCGCACCAATCCGGACGTGGCCAAGCATAAGGGCCTCACCATGTTCATCGTGCCGTTGAAGGCCGATGGCGTGACGGTGCAGCCGGTCCACACCTTCCAGGACGAGCGCACCAACATCACCTTCTACGATGGCGTGCGCATCCCCGACAGCTGGCGACTGGGCGAGATCGACGGCGGCGTGCGCACCATGAGCGCCAGCCTGGAGCTGGAACATGGCGGCGGCTTCGCCAAATATCAGCGCAAGATGCTGCAGGCCGGCGAAGCGCTATGCCGAGACGTTATCCACAAGGGCAGGCCGCTGATCGAGGATGGCGGCGCGCAGGCGCGGCTGGCCCGCACCGCCGCCAATCTGTGGGCGTCGGAACTGATTACCTATCGCGCCCAATGGGTCATGTCGGAAAAGAAGCCGAACCATGCCTATGGCCCGATGGCCAAGATGTTCAGTTCGGAGAAATTCCTGACCGACGCGCGCGACCTGCTCGACCTCACCGCCCCGGCCTCGCTCTCCAAGCGCAAGGGACCGGCGGAGGAGATCAACATGTTCTATCGCCACGCCCAGGGATCGACCATCTATGGCGGCACCAGCGAGGTGCATCGCAGCATGATCGCGGAAAAGGGCCTGGGCCTGCCGCGCACCCGCGCTTGAGGAAGATCGCATGACGGACGAAGCCCCCCATCTGCTGACGCAGGAACAGGATGGCATCCTCATCGCCACGCTGAACCGGCCGGACAAGCTCAATGCCCTGTCGGCCGAGACGATGGCGCTGTTCGAGGCGGCGCTGATCCGCTTCCGCGACACGCCGGACCTGAAGGTGATGCTAGTCCGATCGACCGGCCGCTATTTCTGTTCCGGCGCGGACATGAAGAGCGGCGGGTCGCCCAGGGACTATCCCCGCACGCCCAGCGGCATCCGCGAAAATCACCGGCTCCAGCTCAACGGGATGCAACGCATCTATGACGAGATGGAGCATGTGGAAAAGCCGATCGTCTGCGCCATCCACGCCACCTGCGTCGGCGGCGGGCTGGAAATGGCGCTGTCCTGCGATTTCCGCCTGGCGGCCAAATCGGCCGCCTTCTCCTTCCCCGAAGGGCTGTTCGGCGTGCTGCCGGCCTCCAACGGGGTCAGCCGACTGACCCGCATCTGCGGCCCGCACTGGGCGCGCTGGCTGATCATGGGCAATCAGAAGGCCGATGCCGACCGCGCCCTCATCATGGGCCTGGTGCATGACGTGATGCCCGACGAGGGCTTCGAGGACGCGGCCCTCGCCTTCTGCCGTCACCTCACCAAGCAGAATGGCGAGCAGATGGGTGCCGCCAAGATCGCGATCGAGCTGGCCGCCGAAGTCGGCCCGTCCATGGGGCGCCATGTCGAACGCATGGCCAATAGCGCACTGATGCTGAACCCCGCCTATCTGGAGGGGATGGAACGCTATCTGAAGGGCATTGGCGGCAAGAAGGAATAGGAGTTCGTTTGGAGAAATGCGCCTCCGGCGCATCGGCACCAGCCCACACCCCCACCCGGCCTCCCAGACATGGTATCCTGATGGGAGGCCGGGTGGGGGTGTGGGCTGGTGCGGCAATCCGGCTACGGCCGGATTTTCCAACACATGCCAAGCGCCTTCATCCATCCACACACTTATCCACAGCTTTTCCCACAGATAGGCGTGGGAAAAGCTGTGGATAACTTCTGTCGATAAGCCTGTGGATAAGTCGAACGCGCGCCCGCCTCAGGCGCGCGCGTCGCGCAGCATCGCGCGATAGTCGCGGATACCCAATTCCATCAGCCGCGCCTCGGCCCGCAGCAAATGGGTGCGCGCCAGCGGATGGGGCGAATGGAGGATATTCTGCAGCGCCATGTCGGTGGTGACGGTGACGACACGCTCCAGCCCGGTCATCAGCGCAGTGCCCATGCTGAACACCGGCGATCCGGCCTCTTCGCTGCCGCCATCCATCTGGTCGACCAGCAGCCGCATCACCGGCTGGGCGGCATGGACGCGATGCAGCATCATCCGCTCATTCTGGCGATCGGCCATATTGTTGCGCAGGTGGAGCAGGCGGGAGTGCTTGACCCAGAAGCCATGATAGGCGGTGACGAAGGCCAGCGCCTTCTCCCCCAGTTCCTCCTCGCTCCATCGGGGCCGCAGCAGGCCGACATAGTCGGCCTCGGCCGTGGCCATCACCGGCTCCAGCACGGCGAGCAGCAATTCGGTGAGGTCGGAGAAATAATTATAGAGCGACGTCATGCCGAGCGAGGCCTGGCGCGCGACTGCGCTCAGCGAGATTTCGACATCCACCGGCCCGGCCAGCAATTCGTTGGTCGCCGCCAGGATACGTTCGCGCGTGTCGCGCCCCTTGCGACCCAGGCGCTGGCCATTGAGATTATGGCTCAGCGCCTTGGTGGCCCGTCCCCGGCCCTTGGGTTCTGACGGCCCGTCCGCCGCAATCGATGCCTTTGCCGTCAAAACCCGTCCTATCCATGCCCCGTCGCGCGCCTCAGGCGGCGCGCCAGGCGATCAGCTTGGTTTCCAGGAACTCCTCGATCCCTTCGAGGCCCCATTCGCGGCCTACACCACTGGCCTTGTAGCCACCGAAAGGCAAGTCGCCGGCGATGCACATGCCGCCATTGACGCTGATCGATCCGCTGCGGATCTGCTTGGCGACATTGATCGCCCGGTCAAGATTGCCCGAACTGACGCCGCCCGACAGGCCATAGCTGCTTTCATTGGCGATGCGCACGGCATCGGCATCATCCTCGAACGGGATGACCACCAGCACCGGTCCGAAAATCTCTTCCTGGGCAATGCGCATGTCGTTGGTGACGTCGACGAAGCAGGTCGGCTCGATGAAATAGCCGCCGCCCTTGTCCGGCCGCGCCTTGCCGCCGGCCAGCAGGGTCGCGCCCTCGGCCTGGCCGATATCGACATAGGACAGCACCCGCTCCATCTGCCGCTTGGAAATGACCGGCCCCATGATGTGCTGGGGATTGTCGAAATCGCCCCAATTGTCGCCGAAGCTGGCATAGGCATGCTTGAGGATCGCCTTCGCCTCCTCATAGCGGCTGCGCGGCACCAGCAGGCGCGAATGGACGGCACAGCCCTGGCCGGCATGGAAGACCAGCATGGTCTGGGCGACGTCCATCGCGAAATTGGCAGAATCGTCGAGCACGATCTTCGCCGACTTGCCGCCCAGTTCCAGGAACACGCGCTTCAGCGTGGCGGCGCCCTGTTCCATGATGCGCTTGCCCACGCCGGTCGATCCGGTGAAGGAGACAAGGTCGACGCGCGGATCGGTGACCAGCATCTCGCCGGCCAGTGCCGGGTCGCTGCCGAAAACGACATTGATGACGCCGGCGGGGAAGCCCGCCTCCGCCGCCAGTTCGCCGAAGATCGCGCCCATGCCCGGCGTGTTGGGCGCGGGCTTCAGGATCACGGTGCAGCCAGCCAGCAGCGCGGCCACGACCTTGCCGACATTCACATAGAGCGGCACGTTCCACGGCGTGATCGCCGCAACCACGCCGACCGGCTCATAGACCGCCTTGCGCAGGCTTTCGAAGCCATAGCCGATGCGGCCGCCATAATCCTTTTCCCATTCCAGCTTGGGAAAGACGGCGAGATAATCGTCCCAGCCGTCGAGCGCCATGTCGACATGGGCACGGCCGACCGCGCCCATGGCGGCACCGGCCTCATGCCGGGCCAGATCTGACAGCCGTTCCTTGTTCGCCTGAAACAGGTCGCGCAGCTTCGTCACCAGCGCGACGCGCAGGTCGACATTGGTCGACCAGTCGGTGGCGTCGAAGGCGCGGCGGGCGGCGACGATCGCGGCCTCGACATCGGCGGGCGAGGCATCGGCGGCGCTGCCGACCGGCTCGCCGGTCCAGGGGCCGATCACCTCAAAGGTCTTGCCGCCTTCGGCACCGCGCAGCACGCCGTCGATATAGAGCTTGGCTTCGGGAAGAGTGGCCATGATCGCCTTCCTGTGGATAACTTCTGTGGATGTTGTGGATAAGTCGCCCGGTCAGCGCTTGCGCGCGCTCAGGGCGACCGATCCGATGTGCAGGTCCGCCGGCATGTCGAGCACGGCGCGGAAGACGTCGGTGACCGAATTATAATGGCTGATGCCGCGCTCGCGCAGATTGAGGCCGACCTTGGCATTTTCCTGGGCGAAGCGGATCGCGACCTCCATCGGCCAGCTGCTGCCGGTCTTGGTTTCGTCCATCATCATGCCGGCCTGGACCACGGTGACGCGCACGCCCTCGGGCTCCAGTTCGCGCGCCCACATGTCGGACATCAGTTCCAGCCCCGCCTTGCCGCCGGCATAGAGCCACAGCATCGGCATTTTCAGCGGCACGGATTCGCTGGTGACATTGATGATATGGCCGCCCCCGCGCAGCAGCGGCAGCGCCTCCCGCGCACAATGGATCGGGCCGGCGACATTGGTGGCGAGCGATGCTGCGATCTGCTCGTCGCGCACCTCGGCCAGGGTGAAGGGTTCGTAGATGGCGGCGTTGTTGATCAGCACGTCGACCTTGGGGTGGCGCTGCGCGATCGCGGCAAAGGCGGCGCGGACGGAATCGGGATTGCCGACATCGCATGCCACCGCGAAATGGGGTTCGCCCAGTTCCTGCGCGACCGCCTCGACCTTCGACAGGGTGCGGCCCAGCAGGATGACGGTTTCGCCATCGCGCGCGAACCGCCGCGCCAATGCGCGTCCCAGCCCGTCGCCCGCACCGGTAATGACGATGACCTTGCTCACCTCTCGCTCCACCTGTTCTTTTCAAACTTCATGCTAATAGCGCATGGCTTCTTCGGCCGGGCAAGGCCATGCCGCATCGTGCTTGCGATGGTTCCCGCCCTCAGCCCGCCGGCCGCGCGAAATCGGCCGGATAGACGGACAGGTCGCCATCATAGGCGATGCCGCCGGGCCAGAAGCGGGCGCCGCTGACCCTGGCGAAATAATGGACCGTGCGGGCGAAGGAGCCGGCCGAGGAGCGCGGCTGGAAGGCGACGCCGCTGGGGCTGACGCCGCGCGCGCGGGCGCTGAAATCCTTGACCGTGAACAGCAGGTCGTCGGTCTGCTGGGCGCAGAAGACCAGGTCGCTGCCGGGACAATAGCGGCGCGGCTCGACTTGCAAAGGCGACAGCCGGCCGCGCTTCATCGCCACCTTGCCCGGCACGCGCGTCACTTCGGGGCCATGAACCGTGTCATACCAGTGATGATATTCCGCCTCCCGCCCGGCGACGAAATTGGCGAGGATGATCGACACCCCGGAAAAGGGCTGGTCGGCCTGATGATTGGGGCTGGCGACCCAGTCCGAATACATCGCATAGCTGTGGATGCGCTCGCTTTCGTCGCTGTCGTCGATCAGCCCCGCGTCGCGCACATCGGCCAGCAAGGGCGCAAGCGCGGGCAGGTCGATCTCCGGCGCGGCATAGTCGAACTCATAGACCGACAGGAAGCGCCAGGGCTGGGGAATGTCGGGCATGATCTGCTGCGGCGTGACTTCATAGCGATCGGCCGACCGAAAGCCGCGCAGCCGGGCCAGATCCTTCTGATGCGCGCCGTCGAACCAGCGGGCATAATCCTCCGCGCGGCCGGCCGCGACATTGTGCAGATGGATGGTGGTATACAGGCTCATTCCTCGTCCCCGGCTGCCCGGCCGGCTGGTCCCGACCCTGTGTGCGGCGGCAATCCAGCATGGATGCCCCGCACATACCAGAGTCGCCGGCCAATGATCGCCGGGGCATTGAGAGGCGGGCGCGAATTGACCCTGTCGGCAGCGCTCCGCATCCTGGCGCCGCAATCATGCCGGAAGGACGCGTGATGACCGACCCCGTAGCCGCGCCCCGCTTCGCCCTGTTCCGCGCGAAGGATGCGACCGATTTCGAGGAAAGCGGCCTGATGGCGACGGTGCCGCCGACGCCGATCGAGATGGCAGGCTCCATCGCCGCGGTCGAGGCCGGCATGCTGGAAGGCACGCGAGTGAAGCTGCTCTTTTCCATGCCGGGCCTCAGCCTCACCCATGCCTGGTTCCGCAGCGGCTTTCCGCTGCCGCGCCACAGCCATGATGTCGACTGCCTCTATTTCATCCTCGCCGGATCATTGCGCATCGGCACGGAGGAACTGGGCGCGGGCGACGGCTTCTTCGTCGGCGCCAACGTCCCCTACACCTATGTCCCCGGCGACCAGGGCGTCGAGGTGCTGGAATTTCGCGGCGCCGACAGCTTCGACATCAGGATGCTCGCCAACAACCGCGCCTATTGGGACCGGGCGGTGGCGCAGGTTGCGGCGCAGCGCACGCATTGGACAGGCGAGACGCCGCCATCGGGCCTGTCCTTCGGACCCGAGCCCGGCGGCGGATAGGGGCGATCAGCCCCGGCCGTTTGCCGCCTCATGCGCGGCCAGGCGTCGCCCGGTCACCAGCGTCTGGCCGACGAACAGGATGATCAGGATCACCCCGACCGTGCCGACGAAGATGTCGAAGCCGGACCAGCGCCCGAACAGGCCGGGCTTGTCGCCCAGCACCATCATCATCACCGTCAGCGCGATCAGCATCAGCCGCAATTCGGTCGGGCCGGCCGACAGATAGGAGAGCTTGAACTCCCCCAGCACGCGGGCGGAGAGATAGGCGTGGATCGACAGCAGCAGATAGCCGGCAAGCGCCACAAGGGCGACATCCATGGTGACATAGGGGCTGAGGCCGATACCGGCGAGGATCAGCAAGGTCACCAGTCCATCGCAGCTATGGTCGATGAAATAGCCATAGGAGGGCCGTTCGATCCGGCGGTAGCGCGCCAGGCTGCCATCCATGGAATCGCCGAACCACTGGATGACATAGCCTAGGATCGCGAGCAGCAGCCAGGATGCACCGACATTGCTGGCGGTATAACCGATGAAGGTCATCAGCGCGCCGATCAGCCCCAGCAGGGTCAAAAGGTCCGGCGTGACCTGTCGCGGCATATGCGCGCACAGCCAGGTGAGAAGCTGGCGTTCGGAGCGTGCCAGGAAATTTTGCTGGATGCGGTCCAGCGTCGTGGCCGCATCATGTCTTTGATCTGTCATGATCCCTTATCGAGGAGATATGTGGCGCGGACAAGGCAACATCCTCCACACATGACGACAGGGTGCCCGCCTTCCCGTTCAGGCCGGTGGCGCCTTCATGTCGATCGCCAGCCGGGTGAGACGGGATCGGGCGATCCGCCAGTGGCCGTCTTCCCGGCGATATTGTTCATGATAATGGCCATGGCCGATCAGGCTGCGGCCATCGGGCCAGACCAGATGGTCCTGCATCGCCCAGATGGCGGTCGCTGCATCGCCGTCTATGACGATTTCGGGCGAATGGACATGATGGACGGTGCGCGCGGCGTCGATCGAGGCGCGGACGCTGGCGATCGCATCGTCGCGTCCCTCCAGCAGCGGCCCGCCCGATCCGGTCGCGTCGAGCCGGAAGTCGGGCGTGAACAGCGCGGCAAAGCCGTCCCAATCCTTGGTATCGAGCAGGCGACAATAGCGCGCCTTCACATTGGCGATGGCCAGCCAGCCGGCAAAATCGGGCGCGGCCATCAGAAACGGAAACCGCGCATCTGGTTGCCGCCGTCGCACAATATCACCTGATTATTGATGAAACTGCCCTCGTCGGAAGCGAGGAACAGACCGAGATTGGCGATATCCTCGGCCGTGCCCTGGCGCTTGACCGACTGCATGCCCTTTAGCCGTTCCCAATTGTCGGCGGCAACGCCGTCCTGCGCCGCCTCGGTCGCCATCAGGCCCGGCGCGATGCCGACGCAGCGTATCTCGTCCTGGCCGAACTGCATCGCCATCGCATGGGTGAAGATGTTGAGCGCGGCCTTGGTGATGCCATAGGCAGTGGCCGGGTTGTAGCTGGCCATCGACGACTTGTTGATGATGACGCCCTTCGCCTTCGCCAATGCCGGCCGCAACGCTTCGGCCAGCAGCAGCGGTCCGATGGTGTTGACCGCGAAATAATGCTGCCACTTGGCCTGACCCAGGCCGAAGAAGCCGCGCGCAATCTCGCCCAGATGCAGGCCGGCATTGTTGATCAGCACGTCGAGCCGGTCATGGACGGCCAGCACGTCGGCGGCGAAGGCCTGGATATCGGCTTCATCGCTCATGTCGACGCGGTGGACGGTGGCAGTCACGCCAAGCTGTTCGACCAGCGCCTTGCTCTCGGCCAGCCCCGCGTCGTTGATGTCGGCCAGGATCAGATGCGCGCCCTCGCCGCCAAAGGCGAGCGCATAAGCGCGCCCCAGCCCCGCCGCGCCGCCCGTTACCAGCACGGTCTTGCCCGCGAAACGTCCCGCCATCCTTTGCCTCCTATTCTGGTTGAAACCCTATCGCCCGCGCAGATAGGCCATGGCGGCGCGTGCAGCCGCCAGCCCATCCTCGGGATTATCGACCTCGACATAGCCGGTCGCGCGGGTCAGCCGGGCGATACGCGGCATCAGCGCGGCATAGCCCATCTCGCCACGGCCGGGCGTGACCGCATGGTCGGTGATCGCCGTGCCATGGTTCCGGTCGATATCCTTCAGATGCATCGATACCACGCGCGGTCCCAGCGCCGCCAGCAGATCGAGCGGCGCCACGCCGGCATACCAGGCCCAGGCCAGGTCGATTTCGAACGAGAGCAGGTCCGGCGCGATCTGGCTGGCCATCAGGTCGAGCGGCCGGTCGCCGTCAATCGGCATCAGGTCATACCAATGATTATGATAGGCGAGCGTCAGGCCGGCCGCCTTCGCCTTTTCACCCAGCGCCGCGAGCTGCGGGATATAGGCGTCGAGCGCGGCGCGCGTCGTCTGTCCCAGCGTGCGGCTGGCGATGAAGATCGGCGCAGTGGTCAGCGCGACGATGTTCGCGCCGATTGCCGCCGCCTGATCGAACTGCCGGTCATAGTCCGCGCCGCGCACGCCGAGCCGGACCACGCCCACCGTCATGCCCGCGTCGCGCACCATGCGGGCCTTGTCCTGAGCCGTGGGTTCGGACGGGTCGTTGGCGACATAGGAAGCGAGGCGGAAGCCGAACCGGCCATAGCCCATTGCCGCCACCGCGCGCAGCGTGCCGGCATAGTCGCGCGCCAGTTCCTTGCGCACGGTCGTGTCGGCCAGGCCAAGCGTCGATGCGCCGCGTCTCGCCGCCGCCTGGCCCGGCAGCACCAAGGCCGCGCCACCGCCCAGCAGAAGCGACCGGCGACCAAGGCATTGCGGCGCCCGCAAGTGCCCGGCCGGTTCGGTCACGCCGCCTCGACCTCCAGCCGCTTCACCACCAATGCCTTGAGATCGGCGGTCTTGATCTTGGCGCTGCCAGTCAGTTCGAGATCGCTTTCGGCAAAGAAGAGGACGCGGCGAGGCACCTTGAAGCTGGCCAGTTGCTCCCTGGCAAAGCCGCGAATGCGCTCCTCGTCCAGCGCCGCATCTTCATGCGGGACGATGCAGGTGACCACCAGTTCGCCCAGCGTCTCATGCGGCACGCCCACGGTCTGGGTCACCTTCACCCCCGGACAGGTCTTGATGACGCTGTCGATCTCGATCGGCGAGACATTGGCGCCACCCGTCTTGATGATGTCGTTGAGCCGCCCTTCCCAGTGCAGCCGCCCTTCCGTGTCGAACCAGCCGCCGTCGCCGGTGCGGAAGAAGCCCTCGCCATCGACCGAATCATCGAGCGGGATGCCGACATAGCCCAGCATCAAGGTCGGCCCCTTGACCGCGATCTCGCCCCGTTCGCCGAGCGGCACGACCGCGCCGGTGAGCGGATCGACGATCTTGAAGATATTGCCGGGCAGCGGCGCGCCATGGCTGCCGGCGATCCGTTCTTCGGGCGTGCCCGACGGGAAGATCGAGCTGATCGTGAAGGTTTCGGTATTGCCATAGGCGGCCATCGGTTCCTGCCAGTCGGTGCTGACGGTCGGATGGCGGCCGAGCGGATTGGCCGGGTTCACATAATAGAGCGCGGACAGGTCGACATCGCCCCAATTGGGTGCGGCTTCCAGCTGCGCCCATTGATGCGGCCAGGCGAAGGCCATGGTCGCCTTTTCCGCTTCCATCAGGCTCAGCGCTTCCGCCGGCTGGAAGGTCTGTTGCAGGATCAGGCTGCCGCCGCCGGTCAGCGCGCCGCCGATCGCCATGCAGAAATTGCCCGACCAGAAGAAGCCATTGGCCGACCAGGCGCGCGCGTCGGGCTTGGCCTGCAGGAAGCGTTTCCAGCGCCAGAGCTGCAAGGTCGGGCCGCGATGGGCGCTGATGATGCCCTTGGGCTTGGCGGTGGAGCCGGAGGAGAAGAAGAGCACGCCCGGATCGGCCGGCATGACGGTGGCGGCGGTTGCGTCGACCAGCGCCTGATCGACCGCGTCACCGCGCGCGAGGAAGTCGTTCCAGCCCTCGATCCGGCCCATCGCTCCGTCGACGGCGGCGAGATGGCGCAGGAAGGGGAAGCGGGTGGAGACGAGCCGGCCGTCGCCCGCGAAACCGATCGCCGGTTCCAGATCGGCGAGGATCGCGCCGAAATCCTTCTTGAGGACATTACGCTCCAGCAGCAGAACGGAGCAGGCCGAGGACTGGACCAGATGGTCGAGCTCGGCCGGGGTCGAGAAGGTGCTGAGCGTCGCGGCGACGCCGCCGGCGAGCGCGACGCCGAACACGGCCGAAAGGAATTCCGGCCGGTTGGTCATCAGCACGCCGACGCGCGTGCCCTTGCCCACGCCACAGGCGACCAGCGACCGGGCGACCGCATTGGCCTGCGCCCACAGATCGTCATGGCTCCAGCGGACCACGCCTTCGGGCCCGTGGAAGACCAGTGCCTCCCGCCCGGCATGGGCCTGCGTGACCTCACGCAGCCAGCCGCCGAGCGTCAGCGTGCCCAGGCCCTCCTCATCAGCAAGAGGCGGGCCGGCGACGATCGAGAGCGCAGCCATCGGCTTAGCGGTTGACGTCGACGATGACGCGGCCGCGCACCTTGCCGGCGAGCAGGTCGGCGGCGACGCCGATTGCGTCGCCCAGGCTGATTTCCTGCGCGATCACCTCCAGCAGCGCCGGGTCGAGATCGCGGGCCAGCCGCGCCCAGGCGGCGAGGCGCACGGGCTTGGGCGCCATCACGCTGTCGACGCCAAGCAGGCGCACGCCGCGCAGGATGAAGGGCATGACGGTTGCCGGGAAATCGGCGCCCTGGGCAAGGCCACAGGCCGCAACCGCACCGCCATAGCGGGTCTGGGCACAGGCATTGGCGAGGGTGAAGCTGCCGACCGAGTCGACCACGCCGGCCCAGCGTTCCTTCTGCAGCGGCTTGCCCTTTTCCGACAGTTCGGCGCGGTCGATCACGCCGTCGGCGCCCAGCGTCTTGAGATAGTCGCCCTCGGCCGACTTGCCGGTGGAGCCGATCACGGTGAAGCCCGCCTTCTTGAGCAGGGCAACCGCGACGCTGCCGACGCCGCCGGTGGCGCCGGTGACGAGGATTTCGCCCTGGTCCGGGGTCACGCCGGCCTTCACCAGCGCCTCGACGCAGAGCGCCGCCGTGTAGCCGGCGGTGCCGATCGCCATCGCTTGGCTGGGCATGAAGGCGCTGGGCAGCGGCACCAGCCAGTCACCCTTCAGCCGGGCAACCTGGGAGAGGCCGCCCCAATGGCCCTCGCCCACGCCCCAGCCGTTCAGCACCACCTTGTCGCCGGCCTTCCAGTCGCCATGGTCGGAACTGCGGACGGTGCCGACCAGATCGATGCCGGGCACCATCGGGAATTTGCGCACCACCGGCGAGGCGCCGGTGATCGCCAGGCCATCCTTGTAGTTCAGGGTCGAATAATCGACGTCGATGGTCACATCGCCCTCGGGCAGCTGCGCCTCATCGATCTGGGCGAGCGACACGCTCTGCTTGTCGTCGGTCTTTTCGATCAGGATGGCGGAAAACATGCGGTCGGTCCTTCTTGAAGAGAGAAAGGGAAATCGGGCTGCCTATCCCTGGGCAACCCTGGGGAGCGGCGCGAGCGGACGGCCGAGCCGCTCGGCAATGTCGGGGAATTTGTCGCTGCGCATCGATCCGAACATGCACAGGCGCAGGCATTCCTGGGCGAGGCGACGACCGAGCGCGCGCCGTTCCCCCTCTTCGCGCGCATGGCTGCGCGCCCAGATCGGCCAGAGAAAGGCGCCGGCCAGCATCAGCACCGACAGGACTTCGGCATCGACGCCGTCTTCGGCGAGATCGCTGTTGGCGAAGCGCTGGAGCGAACCTTCATATTCGCGCCAGAAGGGATCGGCCATCGGATCGGGCGAGGCCAGAAGCTGGAGCAGCCAGATGCGGCAAAGCTCGGGATTGTCCATCGCGAACAGCGCCAGCCGGTCGGTGGTGTCGGCAATGTCGACTTCCTCGACCCGGCGCTCGCCGATCGTCTCGGGATCGCCGAAGACCGAACGGAACATGCGCTCCGACACCCAGTCCGCAGTCGCCTCGATCAGCTTCTCGCGGGTTTCGAAATGCTGATAGGCGGTGCCGCGATTGACGCCGGCGAGATGGGCCACTTCCGACAGGCTGACGCCATCCGGCCCATCCTTGGCCAGCAGCGCACGGGCGGCTTCCAATATGGCCTCGCGGGTCGCCACGGGATCGCGGGCGCGCCTTTTCCGAATGTCCGTCATGCTGCCTCACCTAGGTTGATCGTTCAGAGCCTATAATGATCAGCCCTGTTGATCGGCTCCATCCCTGCCCGCTCCGGGGCCAGAGTCAATCGCTGCGGCCCGGCGGCCGCACCCTCATCGCTCCCGCGAAGGCCATGGCCCCAAACGCCGATCGGCCGGGCAACCCCTGGGGCTGCCCGGCCGATCGTCTGGCCCTTGGCGCGGATGGATCAGCGCGAACCGAAGGCGAAGCGCAGATTGACGCCAAATTCGCGCGGCGGGGTGACCGTGGCACCGGTATAGGTGCTGGTATAGGTCGCCGCCGCCGTGGTCGCGCCGGTCGCGGTGAAGCCGGTGATCTGCTGATAGCCGGTGAAGAGCGGGGTGGTCCGCGTCAGCACCTTGGTCGTGTCGAACAGATTTTTGGCGAACAGCGAGATTTCCCAGCCGCCATCGGGATCGCGGATACCGGCATAGAGATTGACCAGCGCATAGGCGCTGACATCGTCATAATTATTGCCCGGATCGCCCTTCGACTTGCCGTTATAATTGACGAGGCCACGGATGAAGCCGTCGGTCTTGCCCGAAATGGTCGTGTGGAACTCGCTCTGCAACGTGGCGGTGATCGGCGGCAGGAAGGCCGCGCGCTGGCTCACGGCGCAAGCCGACAGATTGTCGGCGCCCACAGCCCCCTGCAGCTCCGCCAGACTGGGCGCATTGCCGACCGGATCCGGGATGCCGTCACCGTTCAGGTCGTTGCACGGGATCGTGCCGTTCTTGATCTTGCCGAGCGAATAGCTGCCGGTCAGATTGACGTTCCAGCTGCGGGTGATGTCGAAGCCCAGTTCGCTTTCCACGCCGTTCACCTCGACCGGGACGGCGCCCACGAAGTTGAACGAGCCGACCTGCTGCGCGGTGCCGGTCACCTGGCCAGCCGCATTGCGGACGGCGACGGTGTTCACATAATAAACGCCGTTGTTGGGCACGCGATAGGGGAAGTTCTTGTACTTCTGGTGATAGGCGGTGACGTTGAAGCGCATCCGCCCGCCCATCAGCGTGCTCTTGAAGCCCAGCTCATAGGATTTGGAGGTTTCGGGCGGCAGGTCGAGGAAGGACCGCTCCAGCGCCGACGGCGCGATGTTGAAGTCGCCGACCACGTTGATGCCCGGACGGAAGGAACTGCCGGTGGCGGCATAGACCAGGAAGTCCGGCGTGAAATTATGCTTGATCGACGCGCTGTAGATCAGCTTGTCGGTATCCTGCGAGTCCGCGGCAATGGTGTTGCCGTTGACCGTCAGATAGTTGTTCGACTTATACTTGATCTGGCGCAGGCCGCCCGCCAGTTCGGTCGCCTCGCCGAAATGAGCGGTCAGGTTGCCGAAGAAGGACTGTTCGTGCGACTTGCCGGTGCGGTCGATCTCGGTCTGCACGACCGAGGCGATGCGACCGCCAAGCGCCGCAGGCAGGCGCACGATCGTCGGCGAGGTCAGGTGCGTCGGCGGGTTGAGCCGGTCGTCGAAGAAGCCGATGACATAGTCGAACATGTCGAAGACACGCTCTTCATTCTGCAACCGGATTTCATGCGAGGTTTCCTTGGCCACCGTGTCGGTGATCTGGTTGACGTCGCGGCCGATGAAGAAATTGCCATCGTCGACATTGTCGGTCGAATGGAATTTCTGCTTGGTATACATGCCCTGATAGATCAGGCGCTGGCCGGCAAAGGCCAGTTCCGACCGCCAGTTGAAGATGTCAAAGCGCTGGTTGATGATACGCGGCTGTTCCTGGATCGACAGGCGATCCTTGGCCGTGATCAGCACCGGGCTGGGCGTGGCGTCGGGATTGGCTTCGCTGAAGGAAATCGCCTGGTCATAGGTCCGCGCATCGCGGTCCATATATTGATAGGTGCCCTCCAGCTTCAGCCAGTCGGTCGGCTCGATCGTGCCGACGATGCGCGTGCTCTTGGTGCGCGACCAGGGGCTCGGTCCGCCGCTGATCGGGCGAACGCGATCGGCATCATCCTCGTTCCAGACGCCCGACACGCGGATGCCGGCGATCCCTTCGATGATCGGCAGGTTGAGCCCGCCCTTGAAGTTGAGCGTGCCGATATCGTTGCCGGTCCAGTCGATGAAGCCGCCAAACTGGTTGAGGTCGGGCTTGCGCGTGGTGATGGTGATCGAACCCGACGGCGAAGCGCGGCCGCGCAGCGTGCCCTGCGGCCCGCGCTGCACTTCGATCTGGCCGATGTCGTACATCTGCTGCAGCACGGCGCCCGGCGAGAGCGGCGCGTCGTTGAAGTAGAATTGGATGGTGCCGCTGTTGCCGCTGGCATTGGCGTCGAAATTCACGCCGCGCAGGCGCGCATTGCCGCCGATGCCATTGGCATTGTTGGTCAGTTCAAGGCCCGGCGCCAGCGCCTGGACTTCGTTGAAGGTGCGGATGTTGAGGTTGCCGATCGCCTGTTCGGTGACCGCGTTAACCACCGCGGGCACGTCCTGAATGTCTTCGCCGCGACGACGCGCCTCGACGATGATGATCTGGGCGTCGAAACCGGTGTTGCTGGTTGCAGCCTGCTCCTCGGGCGCCTGGGCAAGAGCCGGCGTCGCGATGGTGAGTGCCGCGACACTCGCGCCGATCAAATAATAGGCCGACATGCGATTCATAAGTGAAGCCTCCCCAAATAAACATCATGTTGACTATTGAGTCACCATTGATGCAGTGATCTTTTTTGCTTTGGTTGATTCTCGTTATGCCTGATATTGGCGGCCCGAGAAGCCCGGCCGCCTTGCAGATGGCGACATATCGCCATCGCGATTCCACCAGATCGTCACTGATCCGCCAGGCGATTTGCGCCTGCCCATTCCCCCTGCATGATCGCCAGCCGATGGCGCATGAGAGGGGAGAGCGCAATGGACATGCAAATGACGGGCAGGGTCGCGATCGTGACCGGCGCGACCGCCAATATCGGCCGCGCCATCAGCCTGGGAATGGCAGCCGAAGGGGTGAAGCTGGTCGCAGTGGGGCGCGACCAGGCGGCTGGCGCCCGGCTGGTGGAGCAGGCGATCGCCACCGGCGCGCAGGACGCCCATTTCGTGGCGGCCGACCTCAGCGATCCGGCCGCGCCAGGGCAGATTCTGGCGGCGGCCTCCGCGCTGGGCGAGGTCGCGATCCTGGTCAACAATGTCGGCGGCAATATCGGCGCGGGATTTTTCGTCGATTCCGATCCGGCGAGCTGGGCCGGCGACATCGACCTCAACCTCGGCACACTGCTGCGCATGACCCATGCGGCACTGCCCGGCATGATCGCGCGCAAGGCGGGCGCGATCGTCAATATCGGCTCCACTGCGGGCATCGTCGGCGACTATATGCTGCCGGTCTATTCGGCGGCCAAGGCGGCAGTCCACGGCTTTACCAAAGTGCTGGCGAAGGAAGTCGGGCCGCACGGCATCCGCGTCAATTGCGTCGCCCCCTATGGCACCGTGTCGCGCGATCCCGCCGCCTTCTCCAGCGGCAGCCGATTCCACCCCGATCGCAACTTCTTCGGCCGGGCCTTTGCCAGCACCAGCCCAAAGGACATGGAGAAGCGGTCGCGCCAGACGGTGCTGGGCCGGCCCGTCGCCTTTGCCGAGGAAGTCGCCTCACTCGCCGTCTATCTGGCGTCGGACCAGGCCGGCTTCATCACCGGCCAGGTCTATCCGGTCGACGGCGGCAGCCTGCTGTGAATCAGGCGTCGGGCGGGCCGAAGCGGAAGATCGTCATCTTGTTGCCGTCCAGATCACGGAAATAGGCACCGTAGAAGCCGTTGGGATCATCACCGCGAATGCCGGGCTTGCCCTCGCACTTGCCGCCCAGTTCGAGCGCGCGGGCATGGACCGCATCGACCTGTGCCCGACTGTCCGCCTGGATGCCGACCTGATTGCCATTGCCCGGCGTTGCATCCCCCTCGAACGGAATGCCGATCAGCAGCATGCCGCCCTCGGCCGTCTTGTAGGCGACCAGATCCGGCCGGTCATAGGCGCGCACCGCGCCCAGCAGTCCGGCAATGCCGTCATAGAATCGCTTCGCGCCGTCGAGGTCGCGGGTGCCGAAGCGGGCCATGCTGATCATCTGTCACTCTCCTTTACAGGCCACCCATGCCGCGCCAGCGATCGGCGCCCATCCACACATATTCGACATAATGGCCCAGCCATTCGCGCGTATCGAGATAGACGAATTCCAGCATGCCCGGCGTCCCGCCTTTCAGCACCACCGGATAGGGCTGATCCTCGACCCGCTCCATGAAGGCGGCCCAGTCATCTACCCGGTTGCAGATATGGTGGAAGACTAGCCGATCATCGGCGGGCAGCGCATCGCGATAGAGCGCCAGCACATCGCCCGAGATCGGCTGGATCAGTTCGAACTGCATGTCGTCGACCCAGACGAAGGCGAGCTTCTGCACCCCCTGCCCCTCGCCCTGCGGGGTCCAGAGCTGCACCGGCACCTCGATCTCCGACAGGGTGCGGATATCCGCCTGGTCGCGAAACTGGGCAACGGCCTTGTCGACATTGCGGGTGACATAGGCGTTCTGGAAATGATGACCGGTCAGCATGGCTCAGCCCTCCCGCGCGACGTCATAGCGCGACAGATAGCGCTCGAAATGCGGCGCCAATTGCTCCACCGACAGGCCATATTGGGCTAGCTTATAGTCGTGGCGACCGAACTTGCCCTGCGGGTTGTCGTCCAGCCAGGCCTGCATCGCGGCCTCCGCCTCCGGCGTGAAATCGTCGCCCAGCGCGGCATAGAGCCGGCGCATCGTCCCGATCGGATCGCTGGTGAGGTCGGCATAATGGACGTCGACCATGCTGTCTTCGCCCAGCCGCGCGCGCGCATCCATGATGCGGTCGGCATGCAGCTTCGCCTGATAGGTGCAATTTTCCGCCAGCCATTGCGGATCGACCCGGCCGGTAAAGGCCATCTGCCCCAGGCTGATGATCGAGCAGAAGCTGCCCATGGCGGTGTAGGGATCGCGATGGGTCCAGATGAAGCGGGCGTCGGGATAGATTTTGCGGATCGTCTCGATCCACAGGCTGTGGCTCGGCATTTTGAGGTTCCACACGCCCGGCGCATCGGCCTGCAGCAATTGCAGGAAGCGCTTGTGATATGCATAGGCCGACGTCATGTCGGTCGAGAACAGCCAGTCGCGATAATTGGGCAGCTTCCCCCGCGATTCCAGCGCCAGCGCCTTGAAATCATGCGCCATGAAGAAGATGCATTCATTGGGATAGACGGCCGAATTGCGATAATATTTGCCCATTTCCGGCCGGGCGGCGAGCATCGCCTTTTCCTGCTCAAGCCGGGCGATGGCACGCGGATCGCTCTTGAGCGTCGCGCTGGTCGCTGGCGGCACCGGTTCGTCAATCTCCCAGGTCAGCGGCGAGCGCCGGGCCGGATCGCAGGCCAGCAGATTGCTGAGCAGGGTCGTGCCGGTGCGCGGAATGCCGAAGACGAAGACCGGCCGTTCGACCGGCCATTCCAGCAGTTCGGGCCGCTGCGCCAGATAATCGGTGGTCCTGAGGCGATTGGACAGGAGGTCGACGACATTGGCCTCCATCCGGGCATAGCCGCTGTCCGACAGGCCGGCCTGGTTCGCGTCGGCCAGCAATATGTCCAGCCCTTCGCGATAACTGTCGGAATCGAAGCGATCTAGGCCGGTGGCCTTGATCGCGCGGTCGATCAGCGCGTCGGCAACCAAAGCAGCGCCCATGGCATGTCTCTCCTGATGTCTTTTGCCGCCATCATGGGCAGCAGGGCGATGCGCGCCAATGCTGCCCGATGAAGCGGCCCGGCCGCACTATCGATATCGGGCCATATCAGAAGCGCGCGGCCAGCCCCTATCGCGGGCGCGATGTCAGATGCTGGCGAAACTGGCGCGGCGTCGCCCCGGTGGCGCGGCGAAAGGCGAAGGCGAAGCTGGAAGGCGAGGCGAATCCGAGCGCGAAGGCGATCTCCTTGATGCTCTCGCTCGACCCCAGATAGCGTTTGGCGACATCGATCCGGCACTGGACGATATAGTCGCCGATCGAACAGCCCCGGCTGGCGCGAAAACCGCGCGTCAGTTGCCGCACCGACAGGTTGCACAGGGTCGCCAGTTCCTCCAGCGAAGGAGCCGCGCCGCCCAGTTGCAGCCGCTCGTCGATCCGCCGCAGCCGCCAGGTGGCAAGCCCCCCGGTCGCCGGTCCCTCGGCGATCGCCTGGCAATAGCGCGCCACCTCGATCGCCAGTTGCCCGGCGATCAGTTCGGTCAGCACGATGCTGCCCGGCCCCGGCCGGTTCACCTCCTCCGCCAGGCGGAACAGGCAGGCGCGCATATGCGGATGGGCGATGTCGAGGCAGGCGGCGAGCCGACTGTCGGTCCATTCGATCGGCCCGTCGAGCCAGCGGTCGATCGCCTCCGCCTTGATCTCGCACACAACCGAAGACTGGCTGCCCTGCCCTTCGGTCCGCAACCGCAAGGCCTGCCCCGGCGGCACCAGGAAAATCTCGCCCAGCCGCTCATAGCGATGCGGCCCCCAATGCTCGGCATAGCAGCCGCGCACCCGCTCGGGCCGGGGGGTCAGACACATGTCGAGCCAATAATGGCGCTCGCGCCGGAAAATGCGGTCGGTCGGCCCCGCCAGATCAAGCCGCATGATCCGCGCCTGCGCCAGCGGCACCGCAATCTCGGCCTCGAAAACCGACCTGGCATAGGATTCCGCCATCGCTCCCCCGCTCTCTGGCCATGTTTGGCCCTATCGCTGCACTATGGCTCATTCTCGATAGTCTGGTCAATTGCGTCGGCGCCGGAGTCGCCCCCATCCTTGGGCCATCAGGCAAGCCGCCAACGATGCGGCACCCTATGGAGAGAGATGAATGGCTAAGGGTCTTTTCGACTGCACGGGCAAGGTCACGCTGGTCACCGGCGGCAATGGCGGCATTGGCCTGGGCTTCGCCATGGGCGTCGCCAAGATGGGCGGCGACATCGCCATCTGGGCCCGCAACGCGGACAAGAACGAAGCCGCCGCTACCGCCCTGCGCGAAGCCGGCGCCGGCCGGGTCGAAACCTATCAGGTCGATGTCGCATCGGAAGAAGCGATCATCGACGGCTATGCCAAATTGCTCGCCGATTTCGGCCGGATCGACTGCGTCTTCGCCAATTCGGGCCGCGCCTCGCGCTCGCGCTCGGTGCTGACGCTGGATGCGGCGGAATGGCATGATCTGCTGGCGGTGAACCTGCACGGCGCCTTCTTCACCCTGCGCGAAGGGGCCAAGGCGATGGTCGCCCGCGCAGAAGCCGGCGAGCCGGGCGGCAGCCTGGTCTATTGCGGCAGCCTGTCGATGTTCCACGGCATTGCCGGCATCAACAATTATGCCGCGTCGAAGGGCGGCATGGGTGCGGCGGTGCGCGGCATGGCGGCGGAACTGGGCAAGTACGAGATCCGCGCCAACAGCATTGCGCCGGGCTATATCAAGACCGGCATCGGCGGCGATGGCGAAATGAGCGAGGAGATGAAGGCCCGCATGGCCGCCGTCGACGCGCATTTCTCGGCCAAGACGCCGATCCACCGCCCCGGCACGATCGAGGATTTCGAGGGCATCGGCGCCTATCTCGCTTCCGACGCCTCGCGTTACCATAGCGGCGACACGATCGTCATCGACGGCGGCAGCCTCGTCTACCCGCCCTACGCCTTCTGAGCCGATCGACGGAGCGCCCCGATGCACCTGCTCAACATCCATGATGTGAACGACGTCCGGCTCGACGCCTATCAGCGGCCCGAGCCGGGTCCGAAGGACGTCGTCGTGAAGATGAAGGCCTGCGGCATTTGCGGCAGCGACCTCAGCTATATCAAGAATGGCGGCATTCCCGGCCCCGGCAAGCTGACCGCGCTCGGCCATGAGGGCGCGGGCGAGATCATGATCGTGGGTGACGAGGTCACGGGCGTCAGCGTCGGCCAGAGCGTCATCATCAACCCGATGATGACCCCCAGCTTCATCGGCAGCGGCGGGCCGGAGGGCGCCTTTACCGAGGAACTGCTGGTCCGCGACGCGCGACTGGGCGACAGCCTGCTACCGATCCCGGACGGCATATCCTATGATGTCGCCGCCATGTGCGAACCGCTGTCGGTGGCGATGCACGGCGTCAACCGGGCGCAGGCCAGGGCGGGCGACAAGGTCGTCATCTTCGGCTGCGGCCCGATCGGCCTTGGCATGGTGCTGTGGGCGATCGACCGGGGGTGCCAGGATGTGATCGCGCTCGACCTGGCCGAGGAACGGCTGGAGCGCGCCCGCGCGCTCGGCGCCCACACGATCAATCCGGCGAAGGAAGATGTGATCGCCCGGATCAAGGCGATCCATGGCACCGCCACCGTGTTTGGTCGCGAGAAGGCGCAGACCGACGCCTATATCGACGCGGCCGGGGCGCCCTCCATCCTGTCCGACGTGATCGCCATGGCCAAGACCCATGCCCGCCACGTCATCACCGCCGCCTATATGAAGCCGATCGAGCTGCCCGCCGGCCCGATGCTGACGACGGAAATGACGATCACCACGGCGGTCGGCTATCCAACCGAAATGCCCGACGTGATCGCCGCCATGCCGCGCCTCAAGGACAAGATCGCGGCGCTGATCAGCCACAAGCTGCCCTTCGCGCAGGTGATCGAGGGGCTGGAGATCGCCGCCCGCCCGCAATCCGCCAAGGTCATGATCGAGTTCGAGGGAGCCGACGCATGAGCACGCAAGCCACCGAGAAGCCGCAGACGCCGCTGGGCGCTCTGGTGATGGCCGGACAAGGTCAGACCGACGCAGAGGCGATCACCGAGACCATCTTCATGGTGAAGGATATTTCCAACGCCTATCTGGTGACGACGGGCGATGGCGACCTGCTGGTCAATACCGGCTTCCTGGGCAATGGCGCGCGCAACAAGGGGCTGTTCGCCCCCCACCGCACCGGCGCGCTGAAGCGCATCATCGTCACCCAGGCCCATCCCGACCATTATGGCGCCCTGCCCGACCAGCAGGAGCCGGGCACGGAGGTGATCACGGGTGTCAATTTCGTTGACACCGAAGACTATTTCGACCGGCTCGGCCCTTTCCTCGGCATCCGATCGGGCAAGCTCTGGGCATCGATGACCCGGCGCGACGGTCCGCCGCCCAAGCCGCCGCGCATCATCCCCGACCGGATGGTCGAGACGGTCCATGCCTTTGAACAAGGCGGCCGCAAGTTCGAGGTGGTGAAGACGCCCGGCGGCGAGACGCTCTGCTCGGTGTTCGTCTGGATGCCCGAGGAAAAGATCATCTTCACCGGCAATCTGTTCGGCCCGGTGTGGCGCTCCATGCCCAATCTGGTGACGATGCGCGGCGACCGCCCCCGGCTGGTGCGCGCCTATCTCCAGTCGCTCGAGCATGTCCGGTCGCTGGAGCCCGAACTGGTCATCACCGGCCATGGCGATCCGATCCGCGGCGCAGACACGATCCGCGCCGATCTCGACCGGATGCATGCCGCCGTTTCCTATATCGAGCGCGAGACCATCGCCGGCATGAATGCCGGCCGGCATGTCCAGGATCTGATGCGCGAAATCACGCTGCCCGACGATATTCGCATCGGCGAATTCCATGGCAAGACCAGCTGGGTCGTCCGCGCCATCTGGGAGGAAAATGCCGGCTGGTTCCATTATGAGGATGGCACCACTGCCCTTTATGGCGTGCCGCGCCCGACCGTCTATCCCGACCTGGTCGAACTGGCCGGCGGCGCCGGGGCACTCGCCGCCCGCGCCCATGTCCATGCCGCCGCCGGGCGGCCACTGGAGGCGCTGCACCTGCTCGACATCGCGCTGGGCGTCGCGCCCGACCATGAGGCGGCGCTGACCGTCAAGAAGGCCGCGCTCGAACAATTGCTCGCCCGCAGCGGCGGCACCAACCTGTCCGAAACCATGTGGCTGAAGGCGGAAATCGCCGACGCCGAAAAGCGGCTCCCGGCCGCCTGACCCCCATTTCAGGAAGTACGATCATGGCACGCAGTCTGACCCATTTGGAGCGCCTTGAGGCGGAGAGCATACATATATTGCGGGAGGTAGTGTCGGAGGCGGAGCGGCCTGTGATGCTTTATTCGGTGGGCAAGGACAGCGCGGTGATGCTGCATCTGGCGAAGAAGGCCTTCTATCCCTCGCCGCCGCCCTTCCCGCTGCTCCATGTCGACACCACCTGGAAGTTCCGGGCAATGTACGATCTGCGCGACAAGGCGGCGCGCGACGCGGGGATGGAACTGCTGGTCCATCATAATCCCGAGGCGCAGGAACGCGGCATCAACCCGTTCGACCATGGCGCCCTCCATACCGACATGTGGAAGACGGAAGGGTTGAAGCAGGCGCTCGACAAGTTCGGCTTCGACGCAGCCTTCGGCGGCGCGCGCCGCGACGAGGAGAAGAGCCGCGCCAAGGAGCGCATCTTCTCCTTCCGCACCGCGTCGCACGGCTGGGATCCCAAGAACCAGCGGCCCGAGCTGTGGAACCTCTATAATGCCCGCAAGGCCAAGGGCGAGAGCATCCGCGTCTTCCCCATCAGCAACTGGACCGAGCTCGACATCTGGCAATATATCCAGCTCGAGGGCATCGAGATCGTGCCGCTCTATTTCGCTGCGCCGCGCCCCACCGTCGAGCGCGACGGCATGCTGCTGATGGTCGATGATGACCGCTTCCCGCTGGC